>RFQF01000122.1 GCA_009925805.1 Flavobacteriia bacterium
TAAATTTGGTTCTCGCGTAGATGTGTTTCTTCCCCTTGAAGCAAAAATTCACGTGACCCTAGGTCAAAAAGTAAAAAATCGCGCAGATATTCTTGCTTCATTGTGAAAATTCGTACTTTTATAGAAAATCAATTATCATGAAAAAAATCGTTTTATCTATCGCCTTAATGGCCTTTTCAGGAGGCATGGTCGCTAAAGTATATGCTGCTCAAACGGGCGTTAAAACAGAACTTCGCGACGACGACAAGAAAAAGAAGAAAAAAAAGAAGAGCTGTTGCTCCGCGAACGGCGAAAAGAAATGCTGTTCTGGAGGAACCAACAAACAGTAATTCGAACATTAACGGAAATGTAAGGGACTGAGGTCCCTTTTTTTGTTCATTAAACGCTTATCGCATTTAATTTCTCCGAAAAAAGTTCTGATTTCTCATAAAATTCGTTACGAACCGAGGAGAAATCCGCTTTATTTTTTCCTTTATTTATACGCTCGATGAGCTCGTTGTACACCATAACCACCTCTTCAATCAAGGCTTCTGCATCGTGTACTTTATCATCGTGATGCTCTTGTAGGTACAAACATTCGTCAATGATATCAAATACCAACGCGTTGATTTCTTTTTTAAGGGTTCTTCGGTTTGCCATTTTTTGATTTTTACGACGAAGATACCAAAAATAAAAGGGTTGCCTCTTGCCTTTTATACGTAATTTTGACCAATGTTGCCTGAAATCACCTTGAAAAAAGGAAAAGAAACCTCGCTTTTGCGTCGGCATCCATGGGTGTTTTCAGGAGCTATTTCCTCGGATACAAAAGCATTATTGGACGGTGATTGTGTTCGGGTTATTTCGCATTCCGGAAGCTATTTGGGTACAGGTCATTTTCAACATGGGAGCATTTCCGTTCGTATATTAACCTTTGAAGAAGAACCCTTAGATCAGAAATTTTGGAATCTGCGAATTGAACGATTGATTGCCCTGAGGAAAACGCTCAATCTGTTGGAACCTTCGGGAATTTGTCGATTATGCCATGGAGAAGGCGACGAGTTACCCGGTTTAATTATGGACTATTATAACGGAACCGTGGTACTGCAATGCCATTCGGTTGGTATGCTCTTTCATCTGGACGCGATTAAAACGGCGTTGCAACAGGGGCTTGGATCCGATTTCAAAGCGCTTTATCACAAATCCTCGGACACACTTCCCAAGCGCCAAAAACACCAAGATGGCTACCTGTACGGTGACTGCCCTACCCCGCATGTAGCCTTGGAGGACGGCATCAAGTACGCCATCGATTGGGTAGGTGGTCAGAAAACCGGTTTTTTCATTGATCAGCGCGATAATCGGTCGTTGTTGGGGAAAATGGCTCCGGGGAAAACCGTATTGAATGCCTTTTGTTATTCAGGGGGATTTAGCTTGCAAGCATTAAAAAACGGAGCTAAACGGGTGTATTCCCTGGATTCCTCTGCAAAAGCCATCGCATTAACCGAACAAAATCTTGCCCTGAATGCGTTTCATGAGCGTCACGTATCCGTGGTGGCCGATGCCATGGAATTTTTGAAAGAACTGCCAGAACCTTTCGACATTATTGTGTTGGATCCTCCTGCTTTTGCGAAGCACTTAGATAAAAACATAAAGCTGTGCAAGGATACAAACGCTTGAATGCCCATGCACTGCGGCAAATTAAACCCGGAGGAATTCTCTTCACCTTTTCTTGTTCGCAAGTTATTGATAAAGAATTGTTTCAGCACACCCTGATTTCCGCAGCGATTGATTCCGGACGGAAAGTCAAAGTATTGCATCAATTGCATCAACCGGCGGATCATCCCATTGGCGCATTTCACCCCGAAGGAGAATATTTAAAAGGCTTGGTATTATATGTCGAATGAAATTCTCCCCTTAAAATACAAAAGCATTCTATCGGTGGCATTGCCAATGATGGTTTCCGGTTTTATCCAGTCGGTGGTGCTCATTACGGACAGCGCTTTCATTAGCCGATATTCCGTAGAAGGATTTGACGCTGTGGGGAATGCCGGCTTGGCCTACATTACCTTTTTTATGATGTTGATGGGAATGTCTGACGGTGCGCAAATCTTGATGGCCCGAAGAATTGGCGAACAGCGAATAAATGCGGTGGGACGCCAAATGACGGCAGCATGGATCGTTTTGAGTGTTTTAGCGTTGGCGTTTTTTGTGCTTTTAGAACTTGTGATTCCGAACTTGATTCTGGCACAATCCCTGAATTTGGAGGTTGCAAAACTTCAAGGCGTGTTTTTAGGTTACCGTTCGTACGGCCTGTTTTTTTGCGTGATTACCTTAGGATTTCAAGCCTTTTATCTAGCCCAAGGCCGAACTTCCGTGGTTCTTATAGCGGCTATTTTGACCGCCACAAGCAACATTGTTTTGGATTACTTTTTAATATTCGGACACGGTATTTTTCCAGAAATGGGGGTTGCGGGTGCTGCCTTGGCTAGTACTGCGGCAGACGGAATAGGTATGCTGTTTTTAATCATTATAACCTTGGTCACCAAGGACCATCGAACCTTTGAATTCTTTCGCGAGTTTAAAAAAATTGGGGTAGAAATCACGGACTTATTAAAAGTGGGAACCCCGTTGCTCTTGCAAGGATTTTCAGCCCTCTTTACCTGGACCCTCTTTTTTACATGGATCGAGCAAATGGGGAAATTCGAATTGACCGTGTCGCAAAACATCCGTTCCTTATATTTTTTGGCCTTTGTACCGATTTGGGGCTTTGCTAGCACCACCAAAACCTATATTTCCCAGTACATAGGCGCCGGAAAACAGGATTCTCTCCCCTTGATTCAACGAAGAATACAGCGATTAACCCTGGTTTTTTTATTATTGTTCTTCCATGGAGCCTTGTTGTACCCAGAAACCCTGATTTCAATGGTCAATCCGCATCAAGCATACTTAGCAACGAGCAGCGCTATTTTGCGCCTTATCATTGGGTCGATTCTCATTTATGGCGTGGTTTCCGTGTATTTCCAAACCATCCACGGTAGTGGCAATACGGTGGCCTCCATGACCATTGAAATCATCTCCGTTGGAGTTTATATGCTGTTTGTTTTTCTGTTCATCAAAGTATTCCATTTTCAAATCTATTACGTTTGGACCGTTGAATACATCTATTTCGGGGTCATGGGAAGCTTGTCCTTCCTTTACCTTCGTACCTTTAAATGGAATCAAAAAGTGATCTGATGGGTTTGAAGGTCGTATTTATGGGAACCCCCTTGTTCGCAAAGTACATGTTGCAAGGGCTTTTGGAATCGAAGTACCAAGTAGTTGGGGTAGTTACAGTAGCGGATAAACCGGCAGGCCGTGGGCAAAAGTTGCAGGAAAGTGAAGTGAAACGTCTGGCCCAAGCTCATAGGATTCCCCTCCTTCAACCTACCTCGCTGAAAGATCCTGAATTCCTTTCCCAATTAGCCGCTTTTGATGCCGACCTTTTTGTGGTGGTAGCCTTTCGCATGCTCCCTGAGGTTGTTTGGAACATGCCCCGAATGGGTACCATCAACCTGCACGCATCGTTATTGCCAAATTATCGCGGAGCTGCCCCGATTCATTGGGCGATCATGAACGGCGAGGAACAAACAGGATTAAGCACTTTTTTCATCAACGACCGGATAGATTGCGGAGAACTATTACTGCAACACACCCTGAACATAGCCCCTCGTTGGACCACGGGTATATTGCACGACGCGATGCTCGAACCCGGAAGCCAGCTCATACTAGCAACCTTGAACGCGTTAGAACAAGGTACGTTAAAAGCAACACCTCAAAAACCTACGAGCGACTTAAAAGAGGCACCCAAACTTACCAAACTGAACACGCGCATTCATCCCCAGTTCAGCGCAACGAGAATTGACCGCCTTGTTCGTGGTTTGAATCCTTTTCCTTCGGCTTACGCGGTATTCATCGATCAGAAAAGTTTAAAACAGGTATTATGTAAAATTCACGAAGGATTTCCAATGGATGGCACATCCGACCCCAAGGAACCCTTGAAACCAAGTCCTCAAGGCATTTTAATCCCCTGTGAAGAAGGTTATTTTTGTGTTACTAAATTGCAGTTGGAAGGCAAAAAATCGATGGATTTTAAAGCTTTTCTCGCAGGGAACGATCCTACGAACTTTCGGTTGGAATAAAAAAAATCGTTTTAAGGTTCACCGTTTTGATAAAATGTTATTTTTACCCTCAAATGGCTGACTTTAAATCCAATCGAAAGGAGTTAGACGAAGAACTGGAAAAGTTCATGCGATTGCTGGAAGAATTGCTTCCGCACTATCATTATTTGCTCAAAAAAAAGAATTTATCGCAAGATGAACTCACCCGTTTGGGAGAAATGGAGCATTACTTAATTGGCGTAAATGCCAAAATCCTTGAAATCAAAAAACGGCTTGAACAAGATTTATTCGGTCAATCCTTGCATACATATTACAAAACCAAAATGGAAGCCTATTCCGGTAATCCGCAAGCAAAACTAAAATTGGAGCGTATGCGCGATGCTTTTGCAGAGGCTTTGAAAACCGGAGAAATCATGAATTTTAATTAATTCTGCGATAAATCTTACCTTTGATTATCGTGCAAATTGAAAAAACCTATCGTTTTGGGGTACTGGGAAGTGGAAGTTGGGCCACCGCTTTGGCAAAATTGCTCGCGAACAACTTGAATCAAGTTTCTTGGTTCCTGCGCAATACCGAACACATTGCTTATCTAAAAGCACATACCCATCCTCCAAAATATTTACAATCGGTAACATTCGATCTGGACCGTTTACACCTGTACGACGACCTTGACGATTTTCTGGAAGCAACGGATATCATCCTCGTCGCCGTCCCATCAGCTTACCTCCATTCCACCTTAAGCCGGACGCAAACCAAGGCGTTTCATGGAAAATTCGTCCTTTCCGCAGTAAAAGGCATCATCCCTGAATTCCACGCTATCCCAGCCCGCTATTTCCACAAAACGTATGGAATTCCGTACGAAAATCTAGGGATTATTTGTGGCCCCTGCCATGCCGAAGAAATTGCACTGGAGCGTTTATCCTATTTGACGGTTGGAAGCGAAAATGAAGCCCTTCGCATGCTGATTTCGAGTGTTTTAAAATGTCATTATGTAGAAGTGCATGGCAACGATGATTTATTCGGCGCGGAATTATCCGCGATCCTCAAAAACGTATACGCACTCGCTTCGGGTATGTATGCAGGACTTGGCTATGGGGATAATTTTCAAGCCGTTTTAGTTTCGAATGCCCTGCAAGAAATGAAACGATTCATTGATCGGGTGCATCCAATCCATCGGGATGTGGCCTCCAGCGCTTATCTTGGGGATTTGTTGGTAACTTGTTATTCGAAATTTTCCAGAAATCGCACCTTCGGATTCATGCTCGGACAAGGTTATTCCATTCAATCGGCAAAATTGGAGCTGGGCATGGTAGCCGAAGGATATTACGCTGCAAGTAGTTTGATGGAAATTAATAAAAAATTTGAAGTGTCTATGCCTATTTTAACGGCTGTTTATGACGTAATTTATCAGGGTGCTGAAGTAAGGAAGCGCATGCAGCATTTAACCCATCAACTATCATGAGAGTATTTAAGTTTGGAGGTGCTTCGGTAAAAAACGCTCCTGCCATCATCAATTTAGGGAGCTTGTTGGAACCCTACCGTTCCGACCGATTATTCGTCGTGGTATCGGCCATGGATAAAACAACCAACCGTTTAGAGGTTGTCGTAAAAAATTTACTGGAAAGAAATCATACCGCCTTTGAAAATTCCATTCAAGAAATCCAATCGTTTCATGAGGGAATCCTTCAGGAGTTGCCCTTGCCCGACCTTTCAAGGCTCTCCCATGAAATTCAACTGCTTTTCGAAGGTCTAAGAAAACGCTACCACGATCCAATCTCGGAGCATTTTGGCTTTGAGTACGACCAGCGCATTGATCGCTCGTACAGTTTGAATCCTTTCGCTAGCACCATTGGTCTATGGGGACAGGCCCGTGCTTTGACCAACCAACATATTTTGGATTTTGATAAGCCATGGAATCCCATTGTGGATGTTGACTCGTTCGGTTTTCCTCTCAGCGATACCGTGCTATGGAACCGCTTGATTGCGTCTAACCAATCCATGTTTGACAAGAACCTGCGGGCCTCTTTGGGTCGAGGCCCCAGTGATTTTATTCAAATTGACGACCTCAACCCGGATCAGCTCAAGTTGAGTTATTTCTCTGCGGATGAATTGTTAAATGCCGGTAACTCGTTTGTTG
>RFQF01000123.1 GCA_009925805.1 Flavobacteriia bacterium
CCGAAACGGAATCTTTAGAACATTTTACAGTTCGCACGTCTTCTGCTTGCATTGCGATGCATAGGTTTAATTCAACATTGCTGTTATTGGGGCTCTTAAATGGTGAATTTCATGCGATAGACACCCAAACGAAACAAGAGGTGTTTACGCATGATTTTGGTGGAGTGGGTGTTTTTGCCATTACTGCAAGTACTTCCTTAAACCATATTCATTTAGGATTGGCCGATGGGCGTATTGCGGTATTGGACGCTTCCAGCTTTGAGTTGTTGTTTTTTGAATATGTTGCTCGAGATAAGATTCGCAAATTGCTGTTTTGCGAAAAAAGGTCCCAACTTTTTTATGCATCTAAAGACGGTTCCATTGGATGCATGGATTCGATTACTTTTGAGCAAATGGTCGCTTGGAATGCGCACGCTATGGGAGTCAATTCCTTGGTTTTGGCCGAGGGAATCGGGTTAATTAGCGGTGGGAAAGACGGGTATATCAGTCTTTGGGATATCCATAGCAGTTCGCTTATGCGTTCTTTCCCTGCCCATCGTGGGGCAATTTATGACCTACAAATACTGAACAATCAACTCCTCAGCGCCAGCCGCGATCGGTCCATTAAAGTTTGGAAATTACCTAACTTTGAGCCCTTACAAAAACTCGTAGAACATCAACAATCGGTCAATGGAATTGCGCAACAAAATCAACATTCTTTCGTTAGTGTTTCCGATGATGGCACGCTGGTTTCTTGGAACAGGGTTTAGGTTCCTGGTATTGTTCCTATTTATGGGACAATTCCGCGCTACTTTTTCACAACAAGCCACGTTCTTATCGCAGTCGGAATTAGGGATATCGCTTGGTCAGATGTACTATATCGGCGACTTGAATCCCTACAAGCCATTTTACCGAAGCCAATGGGCGTTTAGTTTAATGTATCGTTATAATGTATTTACCCGGATGTCGCTTCGGTTCAATTACACCCAAGGCTCCGTCGAAGCCTTTGATCAAGATTCCAAAAATCCCCTTCGGGTAAATCGCAACTTGAATTTCCATTCGAACATTAAAGAACTCGCTGGGGGAATTGAATTTTATTATGCTAATTTCTATTTTGGGAGAACGAATAGTAAAAAGGATATCCAAGGTACGTGTTATCTTTTGGCGCAATTGGGTGTGTTTTATATGAACCCTACGACCACCCTGAACGGAGAAACCGTGGAATTAAGACCACTGGGAACGGAAGGGCAAGGAACCCCACTCAGTAAAAAGGGAACCTACAGTAATTTTCAGTTGTGCGTACCCTTAGGGGTAGGAGCTAAGGCACAACTAGGAAAAAACGTCATGGTCAATGTGGACCTCGCGATTCGAAAAACTTTTACGGATTATTTGGATGATGTAAAATCAGCTACCTATGCAGATCCTACCGTTTTAGCTACCGCCAGCGGCGAAAATGCAGCGCTATTATCTAACCGAAGTATCGATGGTGATCGTCATGGTTATCGAGGAAATCCAACCACAAAAGATTGGTATGTTTACGCAGGTGCCACGGTGAGTTTCCGTTTAGGCCGAGGAAGAAAATGTTTTCAATTGCGTTAGAGGTAGGCTCCTTTCATTAAATAGTGCTGTACATAGTCCCTTATTCCTTCCTCCAAAGGGAAAAATTCTTCGTGGTAGCCTATCGTCCTAATTTTCGACATGTCAGCGCATGTAAAATATTGATAACTCGCTCGAATGTCCTCCGGGGTATCGATGAATTCAATGGTGTGAGGCAGTCCTAAGGCGTCAAAAGTGGCCGTTGCCAGGGAGTAAAAGGGATTCGCTACGCCTGAACCCAAATTATAGATTCCTGGGTGCTTTTTCTCGTGCATTAAAAACGCAATGACTTTAAGAATATCCTTCACATAAATAAAATCGCGCGATTGGTAACCATCGGCAATGCCCGGACGGTGTGATCGAAACAATTTCATTGAACCGCTGTTACGAATTTGATGAAAGGCGTGATAAACCACGGAAGCCATCCTGCCTTTGTGATATTCATTCGGACCGTACACATTGAAGAATTTCAATCCTGCCCAAAATGGAGGACATTGATCCTGTGTAAGAACCCAGCAGTCGAAGTCCTGTTTCGATTGACCGTAAGGATTCAAGGGTTGCAGCTTAGCAATGTTTGAATGATTGTCGGAATATCCGTGTTCTCCACTGCCGTAAGTCGCTGCTGAAGAAGCATAGATTAGCGGAATAGAATGCTGGGAGCAAAGGTTCCAAAGATGTTGCGAGTAACGCAAATTGAGTTCCTCAAGTATGGCAAGATTACGTTCTGCTGTATTGGTGCGTGCTCCCATGTGAATAACGAAATCGACCTCGTTGTAATGATCCTCAAACCACGGTAAAAAAGAGGAACGTTCAATGCGTTGGTAGAAGGAGTACGGGTTGAAATTGTTGCCTTTTTCAGTAGAGCTAAAATCATCTACTTCGATAATTTCGAACCTTTCGGAAGCAGCAAAATGATGCACTAAACACGAACCGATGAACCCCGCCGCCCCGGTGATGACGATTTTTACCATCAGAACAAGCCGTGAATTTCTGAGTCGATGGACTGGATAATTTTACCCAAATCCTCTTGGTTCTCGTTGAAATGGTTGTTGTCGATATCTACAATTAGCAACTTTCCTTTGTCGTAGGTAGATACCCATGCTTCGTAGCGTTCATTAAGCCGTTTCAGGTAGTCGATGCGAATACTCTCCTCGTAGTCACGTCCTCGTTTCTGAATGTGATTTACCAAGGTAGGGATACTCGCACGAAGATAAATTAATAAGTCGGGTGCCTTCACAAAGGAATCCATGAGATTGAACAAGGAAAAGTAATTTTCAAAATCCCGAGTAGTCATCAAGCCCATGGAATGCAGATTTGGCGCAAAAATATAGGCGTCTTCGTATATCGATATTTCCAGCGATGGCAATGTGCATTGATTCAAGAATTAGGGTTCTAAGATATAAATAAATTATGCATCTCTGGGCTAATTCGCTACAATGTTATACACCTCCAACAATTTTTCATGCTCAATTAAGAGTTGATTACCTGCAATATGAAGAATAGTGCTCGGCGTGGACAAGGGAAGCGCTTGGATCATTACTTCCCCTTCCAGGATTGTTTCATAATAAAGCGCTTTATCGCGCAACATAAAACCGCCGTTTTTATAGGGTAAAAAACTCCAATAGCTCAGTTGCTGTTCGGTTAACGCATTCAAATAATCATCCAATCGTATAACTTGACCTGCCGAAGTAAAAAGCCATAATCCAAAATGGTTTTCCGCTAAACGTACTTCACCTTCGATGTTCAATATGCCCCGTAGATTCACCACATTTTGAAGTATTTGACGTTTTACAAAATTAAAAAGGACCAGTTGGCTGTTCAATTCGTCGTAAAGCCATAACATATCGGGACGTTTACTTGAAGCAACTACGGTGACATTGTTCAGGTTGAATTCCTGCAAATCCATGCAAGTCCCCTGGCTGCTAAGCGTGTTGTCTGTAAAGCACAGGGTTTGCTGAACTTGAGAAAATACTACCGTTTTCATAGTATTAATGGCCAGTACTTGCTGAATATTCTGCCATATTTTTTGACTTTGAATACTGCGTATGCCTGTTGCGAGGGAATACCGAATAATTTGATCTTTGGCTACAAAATATAGGTTGTTGTTGTGGTCCACAAAAGTACGCTCCGTATTCTCAGGAATACTCAGGGTTTCTTTGAATTGTAACGATAAAGCAGGACTCAAAGAACCTTGAGCAACCGATGACGAGGCGCTGAATAGCAACCACAAAAAACTACTTATTTGAAATCTCCAAAAGTGCATCGACGAGCTGGCGGTTATTTTGTAAACGGGGTATTTTGTGCTGACCTCCGAATTTACCGTTTTTTTTCATCCATTCAACAAATGTTCCTGATCTTAGGGAGGTGATTTTTAGCGGAAGAATGTTCAAATTTCGAAACCGTTTCGTGGCATAGTCGGAATTCGCTTCGCACATAAGTGCATCCAAGCGTTCATGATGGGCTTGAGTTAGTTGTGCGGGTTGGCTAAATTCAACTAACCACTCGTGACCTCCGATTCCTTGGTTAAACTCAAAATAGGGGGCAACCGTATAGTTTTCTACGTACAAATCAAATTCTTTTGCCCAAGCGCTTAGTGCTTTTTCAACATGCATGACTACCGCTTTTTCTCCAAAAGCGTTGATGTAATGGGCGGTTCTTCCCGTGACCTTAAACCGATAAGGTTCTACGGAAATAAAGGTAAGGGTGTCGCCGATAATGTAACGCCATAAACCGGCATTGGTGGTAATGACCAATGCGTATTCCACACCGATGTTCACTTCTTCGAGGGTGAGTACGTTCTCGGATTCGATCCCTGAATACTCCGACATAGGAATGAACTCATAATAAACACTGGCATCAGTCAAGAGGAGTAATCCCTCGCTTTCTCGTTGGTCTTGCAGTCCAAAATACCCTTCCGAGGCGTTGTACGATTCCACGTATTGCATGCCTTCATGAGCAATAAGTTGTTGGAGTTTAGCTCTATAGGGATGTAAACTCATCCCTCCATGAATATACAATTCTAAATGCGGCCACACTTCCGAAATGTGCTGCTTACCGGATTTTTCCAAAACCGTTTCCAAAAATAAAGTCATCCAGCTTGGGACACCTGCAATAATGGCCACGTCTTCTTGGATACTTGCTTCGGCCATGCGGTGCAGCTTTTCTTCCCAATCGGCGTGGAGCACAATTTGTTTCTCGGGAACACGGCGGAATTCAGTCCAAAAGGGTAAGTTATCGATGATAATCGCTGAAAGATCGGCAATGATGGTTTGTTGGTCGCTGGTTTCCAAACTGTTGCTTCCTCCCAAAATCAAGTGTTTTTTCGAGTACAATTTACGGTTTGGATAGTTGTCATGATAGCAGGCCAAAAGGTCCTTTCCTCCCGCGTAATGGTTGTTTTCCAAACTTTCCTGGGTAACTGGAAGGGTTTTAATGCGTGTCCCGGTAGTCCCCGAACTTTTAGCAAACCAACGGGTGGAACCCGGCCAAAGTACGTTCCGCTCTCCTGAGAGTGCACGGGTAATGAAGGGTTCTAAACTCGTATAGTCGTTTAGAGGAATGGTGCTTTGAAAGGTGGAACGGTCGTGAATCTGGTCGAAACGGTGCAACGCACCGTAAGTGGTACTTTTTCCGGATCGAACGAGGTCCAATAACACTTTTTGCTGGCATTCGATAGGGTAGTCCCTGTATAACTCGATGCGCTTTATACGGTATTTGATGTACGAGGAAAAAAGCGCGTCAACCAGCATGGGTTGAAATTTTGCTTGCTATTAACCAAAAACCAAAATCAACGCTAAGATTGCCAAAAGCGCAATCATGTAAATCGTTGCTAAAGGCCCGGTAGATTTGTCGAAGAATTTTTCTGCCATGGTAATGGATTTAGTCTCGTCCTCCCAAAAGACGAAGTAAGGTTAAAAATAAATTAATGAACAAGATGTACAATTGAAGACCACCAATCAAGGCCAATTTATTTTTTGTGCTGTCGTCAAATCCTGAGGAAAATGCCACATTTTTTAGCTGTTGCATTTGGTAAGCAATCAATCCGGTAAAGACAAACACACCGACGATGGTTATGATGAAATCCAACATACTATTTCCCAGGAACATGTTGATAATTCCGGCCAGGATCATTCCAATGAGCACCATGTACAACAAGCTACCAAACTTCGTAAGGTCTGTTTTGGTGGTATATCCCAAAACCGCCATTCCTGCGAAAGCTCCCGAGGCTACGAAAAAGGTAAAAGCAATGGAACCGATATCATACACCAAGAAAATTGAGCTGAGCGTGCAACCCATAGCCGCCGAGTATACCACAAACAAAAGCAACAATACTTCTTGCGACAAGCGTTGGAATCCCCACTGTATGACCAACGATAAAACGATGGGCATAAACATCAACACCCAAAAAAGGATGGAAACACCTCCTCCGGCTGTCATGAACAAACTCATGAAGGTTGCAGGGTTGCTCCCAATCGCGTAAGCAATCACACCTGAGATAGCCAAGGCGATGAACATGTAGGTGTAAACCGAACGAATAAAGTTACTCGCTAGGGTGGATTGGTACGAATTATTCGAATAATCTTGCATGGTTAATCTATTTTACTGCTAAATTAATAAATTCTTTTCTTGT
>RFQF01000124.1 GCA_009925805.1 Flavobacteriia bacterium
AAATCAAACCACGACTAACCCACCGTTCATGGAACTCCGCATACAAAACCTAACCAAAACCTACTCGAACGGCGTCAAGGCGCTGGACGATGTTAACCTCACCATCCCCCGTGGCATGTTTGGCCTGCTGGGGCCCAACGGTGCAGGCAAATCAACCCTGATGCGTACCATCGCCACCCTTCAAGAAGCCGACAACGGCAGCATTCAATTGGGTGAACTGGATGTGTTGCAAAACCCCATGGAAGTCCGTAAGCAATTGGGCTACCTGCCCCAGGAATTCGGGGTCTATCCCAAAATCAGCGCTTACGATATGCTGGACCATATCGCTATCCTGAAAGGGATACGCCAAGACCGCAAAGCGTTGGTCGAAGAACTCCTCAAACGGGTCAACCTTTGGGAGGTGCGCAAGAAAGCACTCGGAGGCTTTTCGGGCGGCATGAAGCAACGTTTTGGGATTGCGCAGGCCTTGATCGGGGATCCTAAGTTGATCATCGTGGATGAGCCCACCGCCGGTCTTGATCCGGGTGAGCGCAACCGGTTTTACAACCTCTTGTCGGAAATCGGGGAACAGGTCATTGTGATTCTTAGCACACATATCGTAGAGGATGTCAAAGAGCTGTGCAGCCAGATGGCTATTATCGACCGAGGCCGAGTCCTCTTCGCCGGTAGTCCAGCGGAAGCGTTGGCCCAGGTCCACCACAAGATTTGGACCAGCTCCGTTCCCAAAAATCGCCTGCAGGAGTTAACCGCTCAATGGCCTGTCATATCGACCCGCATGGTGGCCGGCCAGCCGGTGGTGCATGTTTTTGGGGAGGAACAACCCGACCAAGGCTTTGTATCGGCTGAGGCCGACCTCGAAGATGTTTTTTTTATGTATATCAAGGGTTTTAACAAGCCGACAAAGGCATAAAGGAGGGTACGATGTTTCTTCAACTGTTCCGCTTTGAGCTGCGATACTGGCTGCGCCAACCCATCGCCTATATTTTCTTTTTGGTCAATGCCCTTCTTGTATTCGGCGCTACCAGCAGCGATGTTATCACCATAGGTGGTGGCGTCGGGAATGTTTTCAAGAATTCACCCTATGTGGTGCAGAATTATTATGCGCTCTTTTCGCTGTTGAGCTTGTTGATGATCACCACGTTTTTCAATAGTGCCGCCGCCCGCGATTTTAACGAGAAAACCAACCAAATCCTTTTTGCCACGCCGCTTCAGAAAAGGGATTTCCTGTTGGGCCGTTTCTTTGGGGCCCTGGTGGTCAGCATCATTCCTTTCTTGGGTGTTTCCTTCGGCTCGTTGATCGGAAGCATGATGCCCTGGGTGGATCCTGAACTGGTTGGTCCCACGGTTTGGTCAGCACACCTCAACGGGCTGCTTGTTTTTATCCTACCCAATCTGATTTTCTCAGGTGCCATCATCTTTGGTATCGCCGCTCTCACCCGAAATACCCTTCTTTCCTTTATCGGAAGCATCGTCCTGTTGGTAGGCTACAGCATTTCACAAAGCCTCATCAGCGATGTCGAAAACGAAGTCTGGGGAGCTATCCTGGATCCCTTCGGACTGCGTACATTTTCCGTTGTCACCAAGTATTGGACCGTCGATGACCGAAACACCCAGTCGCTGGGTTTCGAGGGACTGGTCCTGATCAACCGGACGGTATGGACCGCTGTTGGTTTGCTGGTTTTTGGCTTGGTCTGGCGCTGGTTTAGCTTCTCCGAAAGAGCCAGACCCGGAAAACGCCCAGGGGAAAAGGAGAATCCCGCGTCCGCCAAAACATGGGAACCCCTAAAAACCGTCAAACCTGAGTTCAGCCCCTCCTGGAGCGTCAAGCAACTGCTGAGCCAGATTCGCATTGAGAGCCTATCCATCATGAAAAACATAGCCTTTGTTATGATTATGGTGTTTGGGGCCATCAATCTAATCGCCGGTATGTCCTTTGCCACATCGCAGGGCTATGGCCTCACCACCTTTCCGGTTACCTATGCCATTGTGGATGTCATCCAGGGATCGTTCTATGCCTTCATCGTGGCGGTCATTACCTTTTATACCGGGGCCATCGTCTGGAAAGAGCGCGAATCAAAAGTCCAAGACATTTACGACGCGCTGCCATACCCCGACTGGCTGCCTATGCTGTCCAAAACATTTGCAATGTACCTGGCTGTCCTGGTATTGTTGTTAACAGGAGGCCTCATCGGTGTTGTAACACAGTTGCTGAACGGATTCACCGATTTGCGTCTAGAAGTCTATTTGGTCAAACTGATTGGAACGGACAGTCTCACCTTTCTTAGTCTTATCATCCTCAGCATATTCATCCATTCGGTGGTGAACAACCGGTACATTGGGTACTTTTTGTTCATTGCCGTCATCATCACGAATTCATTTGTTTGGCCTGTCCTCGATGTCAGCAGCAATTTGGTGATTTATGGAGGCACTCCAACGGTCACCTATTCCGATATGAATGGGTTTGGTCCTTTCCTGGCTGCCTATGGGGCCTTCAGAGCCTATTGGCTGCTGGCCGGTTCCATTTTGTTATGTGTAGCACTGCTGTACTGGGTGCGCGGACGTGAAGCCGGCTTTAGGACCCGTACCCTGATAGCGCGCAGAAGACTTCTTGCCATCCGGCCCGTCCTTCTCGGGCTTGTTTTTGTTTGGTTAATCGGTGGAGGCTGGTTGTTTTATAACACCAAAGTCTTGAACACGTTCATGACCAACGACGAAAGCGAAAAGCGGATGGTGGAATATGAAAAGCGTTACAAAAAGTACGAGGGCCGCCTTCAACCCCGTGTCATCTCCCTTGATTACCGCATTGACCTCTACCCCGAAAATCGCAGACTGGAAGTTACCTGCACCCAGTGGGTGAAGAACAAAGGCGTCACCGCTATCGACACCCTGTACTTCACCTTGCCATCAACCTTTGATAAAATCGCCATCGCACCGGGGTCTTTACGCAAACAATGGAAAGAAAAAGGCCGGAATTATTTTCATTACGAACTCGATCACCCGTCCATGAATTTCTACGCCTTCATGTCAGCGCGCTATCAAGTAAAAAAGAAGATGTACAAAGGGATCAGCCTCGAAGTTTACTACGATGCAAGGCATGCCTACAACGTATCCAAGATGCTGATGTCCATGGAGAAGTCGATTGATTATTACGCCACCCATTTTGGTCCCTACCGCCATAAGCAGGCGCGCATTATCGAGTTTCCTCGATATGCCAGCTTTGCACAAGCCTTTCCGGGGACCATGCCCTATTCGGAATCCATTGGATTCATCGCAAACCTGGAAAATCCCGAAGACATCGACATGGTTACCTATGTGGTGGCCCACGAGATGGGTCACCAATGGTGGGCCCACCAGGTAGTAGGGCCCGAGATGCAGGGCTCATATACATTACAACAAAGCCAGCACGGTGATGTACTACCTCAAGGATATGATCGGTGAGCAGAACGTGAATGCGGCCCTCAAAAACCTGGTGGATAGCTTTGCTTACCGAGAGCCTCCCTATCCCAATGCCAACGAATTGGTGAACCGCCTTGAAGCCCAAACGCCCGACAGCCTGCGATACCTCATCCGCGATCTATTCAAGAAAATCACCTTGTTCGATAATCGCCTTTTGGAGGCTACAACGCGCAAAGTCAACGAGGGCTATGAAACCACCGTCAAGGTACAGGCCGCCAAGATGTATTCCGACTCCGTAGGACGCGAGAGGCCTGCTCTCCTGGACGACTGGATCGAGATAGGGTTGCTAGCGAAACCAGCCGAAGGCAAAAAATACGGCAAGCCTATTCATATCCAGCGATTCAGGATTCGAAAGAAAGAAAACACCTACACATTCGTCACAAGTCAAAAACCTTGGCAAGCCGGTATAGACCCGTACTACTACCTGGTGGACCGGGTTCCCGAAGATAACCTCAAAAAAATCAGTGAAAATTAAAAAAGTAGGCTGGGTTTTGTGGGAAAGCGAACCATTTTAGAAGGTAACCTGCCTTAAGATCGTCTTTCCAAAAGGTATGAGAACCGCCTCTTGGAGCTGTTGAGTGTTTGCATTGAGTAGCTCCGTCCGTATTTCACCGTCTTCATAAATCAAACGACATCCTTTCTTAAAGGTATATGTATCCTTGGAAAGTGGCTCATACATGTAGTCCGTGAAATTCCCCCTATACGTTTTACCGGAAATTTCCCTGGCTTGAATGGGTAAAGCATAAAGCAAAGCACCGTAAACAAAATACCTCGAACCTATAGGATCGGATTTTATACAAACCTCTGCATCGAAGGAAACTTCAACCGTGTCGTTGGCTTTAAATTCTCTGGTAACAACCATAAAACCTTCTTTGACTTCGTATTTTTCTTTGGTTACAACCCTTTTTACCCATTCAGGTATTCGTATTTTGATTGCAAACGTTGAAGATTGGGCTTGTGAAATTTTGAAGGTAAACTTATTTTCAAACGGGTAATTGGTTCTATTCGCTATGGTTAATGCTCTTCCATTAAGATCGGTCTGCAAGACATTCGGTAACAAAAGAGCAGCTACCAAGGTTGTATCGTTTTCCTTGAACCACGAATTCTGAACAAAATAGGGGGAAATTCTGCCGGCATTGGGATTGCAACAAACTGCAACATCTTGATGGGCAGGAGAGTATTTGTATCGAGTTTGTTTCCTTTCAGGTTCTATGGACCCGTTTTTGGTACCCAACATTTCAAAAGAATTATCTGTTTTTAGATAAGCAATGCAAGAATGATGGGGGTTACGTGAACCTTGGGCCGCATTGTAAAACAAATTTTCAATCTTATCGCCTATGCCTGCAATCCCGGATTTTTGAAAGTACAAACAATAACTATCCAGCAACTCTTGCAAAGAACAATACTCGTAACCTGTGTTGGTGGCGTCCGCCTTTCGTTGTGCAATCCATTCATCCCCAATGGCACCACCACTAAGGGTTGTGGCATCGTTTATTCTTTTTAAATAAATGTTTAATGCCTCTCCGAGTTCAAGATTTTGAGAACTGTATTTGGCAATAACCAAAGCCCTGATATGCTCAAAAGCATGAACCCCGTGCGATTTCAATTGATAATGTGGGTTTAGAATATTTGGAAGTTGGGCGTCTTCTTCTGTTTGAAACGTATTTGAAAAATCCTTATAAAGGAACAAGGCATACTGCCTGTATTTTTCATTTTTGGTGTGATAATAGAGCCTTTCCAAAACGTCTGTAAACGTTAAACCGTGGGATACCCCGCCATTAAAAGCTTTTCCAGAATTGAAAGGGCTTGAAAGGTCCCTTGGGTAATTCTGCATTACATTTTCGACAGCTTTTTCGACAGCTTCAAAGACCTTTTTGTTTTGGCTGTATTCATAATAGGCCAACAATCCTCGGTACAATGTTGCTTTTGACCATAATTCTCCATTTTCGGATTCAAAATTGTAACGAAGATCCGGATCGTAAATTCCAATATAGCCGTCCTCGTCCTGGTTTTCTAAGATATTGGCAACATACTTTTTAATTTTTTGAATCCCCTTGGTATCCGATAAAAGCAGTGCATTTCTTATATAACCATCCCACCAATTGGACTGGGTTTCACTATTCCACCATTGGTACTGTTCATCACCGCCCGTATCACCCGATTTGAGATTACCCAAATCCTTGATTGGTGAATTTTTCCTCAAACGACCTTTGCCATAAATAGCGTCATTCATTAATTCGGGCACGATGAGGTCCAGATTACCCACAAAGCCCCCCATGTCTTTTTGCATTTGATCTCTAAGCCATCCGGACGGCTTAATGCTTCCAAAGGTCAAGCTTTGAAATTTCTCCGAATTATTTTGAGCATAAGAATTCATGGGCAAAACAAAGTATAGTAACAAAAATAATCGTTTCATGGCGCTGTCATTTCAAAGGTTAAAGATCCACCGTTCATGATGTCTTGATACAAAATCCATGGATTGATACGGCCCTTGTTGTTTAATTTTCGCGTACGATGTAAGCAATTAACCTTGGAAAAATTTTTGGCCACCACATTAAATTCTTTTCCGTTCGATAAATGAATGCTTGCTTTTTTGACCTGCGGACTTCCCAGTATAAATTCTCCGCTGGCGGGATTAACCGGATAAAAGCC
>RFQF01000125.1 GCA_009925805.1 Flavobacteriia bacterium
CCTCGGCATGCTTTTGAATGAAATTCCCCAAGGTAGGATGGCTTGGATGGGGATACCAAGAAGCTAAAAACAATACGTTCTTTTGGGCATTCATTAGGCCAAAGCTACCGCAAAGGCAGAAAACACTTGCTCCAACGCGAAATCGATTTCCTCTTGCGTGGTATACCTAGAAAAAGAAAAACGTACGTTTGGACGGCTCATGTCCGCGCCAATGCCCTCCAATACATGGGAACCTTTTGCAGCTCCTGAAGTACAGGCACTTCCGCCACTTACCGCAACCCCTTTTAAATCCAAGGTAAAAAGCAGCATGCTTCCTTTATCCGTAGGGGGGAAACACACGTTCAACACGGTGTATAATGACGCCTCGGGGTCCGTAGAACCGTGAAAGGCAATTTCAGGGAAATGGGCGGTCAATCGATCCATCATGTAGGTTTTCAGACCTTGAACGTGGGCTTGGTGCCCCTGCACATCTTCATAGGCTAAATCAAAGGCCTTGGACATTCCCACTATGCCTGCAATATTTTCCGTCCCTCCGCGAAATCCACGTTCCTGGGATCCGCCTAGAATTAAGGGTGTCATTTTAATGCGCTTGTTCACATACAGAAATCCTATGCCTTTCGGGCCATGAAACTTGTGCGCCGCGCAGGTTACAAAATCCAGGTCCAAGGCTTTCAAATCAAAGGCGTAATGCCCCATGGTTTGGACCGTATCCGAATGAAAATAAGCTCCGTACGCGCGGCACATGCGTGCAACTTCCGCCAAGGGAATCAAGGTGGCGATTTCATTATTAGCATGCATCAAAGTCACTAAGGTGGGAATAGGTTCTTTTAATAAGTCCTCTAATTCCTTCAAATCGATATGCCCTTGCGCATCCAAGGTAAGATGATGCAACTCGACCTTAAATCGGTCACGGTACATTTCCACCGTATGTCCCACGGCGTGGTGTTCGATGGAAGTGGAAATAATCCGCTGCACGCCCAATTCGTGCACGGCAATATGGCAGGCCAAGTTATCGGCCTCCGTACCCCCGGAAGTGAAGAATAGCTCCGCGGGAAGGCAGTTCAAGTGTTGCGCGATATTGCGTCGGGAGGTTTCCAACAGGGCTTTGGATGATCGTCCGAAGGAATGCGTGGAAGAAGGGTTGCCAAACTGATGTCGTAACACCTCACACATCGCATCCACCACCTCAGGTGCCATCGGCGTGGTGGCCGCATTGTCCAAATATACCTGCATACCGTTTCTTTTTGGCGAAGTTACAAAATCAATTTCTTTCTTACCTTCGTTGCATGAAAGGTCTTCTCTTTTTCATCTTGCTAGCGGTAAGCGCCCAAGTTTTCGGTCAGATTGGTGGTAAAGTCACTCCGGCAGGTATGTTATCACTTGGAGCGAGAAGCACCCTCAGTCTTTTTAACGACGAAAAAAACGAAATGCCAGGAACCGGGGTGGGCGGACAGTTTCGTTTACGGTTTTCCGATGCGGTGAATACCGATTGGTTTTTTGATTACATCACGAGCGATATTTTGAATTACGCGTTTCGCACCGATTATCACATTGGGTGGAGTGTTTTGTTTTATCCAATAAACCAGCTGGACTATTTCCGTCAAGAAGGGGGATTTAAACCTAAATTTCGACCGTATATTCTGGCTGGACATTGTTTTGATTATTCACGGATTGAATCGAAAGCAGATGCAACCTTATACGGAGAACGTTGGAGTTCAGCAGTTTGGCACAGGGGAAATTACGTTTCTCAAGGAGCCGGGAGGATCCTTGGCAGGACATTTACTCATTACCTTGAGTTTGAACTACAAAATCGCAAAGCTATGGGGCCGGACAAAAAAATAATGGCGTTGCTTTTTGTACTCACTCTTCCCCTTTACTGGGCTCAAGAGCGAACAAGCTATTTTCAACCATCGCTCCTGCGTGCCAGTGCCACCATTGCCCCTACCCGCTTTTATGGGCAAAACACCACCGTAGCATTCATCAACGGCTTTGTGGAGTATATTCTTGAAGATAAAATCAGTGTGCGAGGAGAGGGATTTGTCATGGTACCCAACACCCCAATGGTCATGACTTCAACGCCGGAAGTTTTTCCTAGAAATTGCAACAGTTGGTACGCGGGCTTTGGGTATCATATAGGGAAGAAAAACTGGAAAATGGATCTTCATGCAGAGCCCGGAATTTTAGCCGCAGAATTAGCTAAGAATTACAATCAATACAACGTGCCGGATAGTTATCAATGGAGTGTTAATCCATCTTATTTAATTAAGATTGGCACCTCCTATTATTTCTCAAAAGTCTGTCATTTCTTTGCGGAATTGAACTACAGCGATGCGTGGGCCAGAAAAATGCCGTACACCTCCCTTTCCATGAAACAATATGGCATAAGCGCCGGGTTAGGGTTTCACCTCGTTACTAAAAAAACGCCATGAAACCATTTTTTTCAATTATTCTGGCAGGAAGTTGTATTTCCATTACCTTGAGTTGCCAATCGGGTGAGCCGACAAAAACAACCAAGCCATCGCCTACTGCTCCAAAAAACGAATTACCGCAAGTTGCGAAATTCCAACCCTCCGACAGTCTATCCTTTTTGGAAAAATCGGTTCTGGAGGCCAGTGGTGGAACGAAATCGGTAGTCTTCAGTAAAAACATGCAATTCCTATATGCCATGAATCTCGAAGGCATGTCGGTATATGAATTCGACCGAAAGCAACGCAAAATCACCCGCATATTTCAGTTCAAAGCCACCCCTGGAAAAGGTTGGGATTACGATGAAGGAAAAGAAATCGATTCCTACGAAGAAAAGCCGGTGGAAGCCTTTCTATCCCATCACGACAGCATTCTGTGGGTTTCACTGCACAACGCCGGGGGTATCGTTCCCATCCGACTCTTTGAACCCCAAGATAAGCCCTTGGGAAAAACGGATAAGTTGATTTATGTACAGAATGCCCTGGGCAAAACCCAAGACACGCTGTACAGCCCAATAATTCTAACCGGAAAAACACCTAAGGTTATTTCTTGTACTTCTGACGACCGATACTTGATGGTCAGCAATTGGCATTCGTACAATGTTAGCGTGTTAGAAATCAACAACCGAACCTACCCTTTTGGTCAGGTGATAAAAAACACCGCTGTGAGCAGCATTCCGAGGGGAATTGTCATGGACGAGGCAGCACAAAAAACCTATGTGGCCATTATGGGGGGTTCAAGTTTGGCGGTCTTGGATAACACCACTTGGGAAAAAACGGCAGACATCAAGGTGGCTTCAAACCCTCGGCATATCCTTCAAGACCAACAAGGTAGATTGCTGGTTTCCTTCAATTCCTTGGGCCAGATTGGATGCATTGATCCGAAAACCGGAAACACACTTTTCAAAGCCAGCACGGAAGCACAACCTCGCACCATGGCCTTATCCAAATCGGGGGAATACCTTTTCGTTACCTGTTATTCGGGAAATCGTTTGATGGTATACAAAGTCTTGGAGGACCGCTTTCAATTGATGCATTCCTTGGATTGCCCCGGAAAACCAGTAGGGGTTGACGTGTACGAGGACCGAGGAAGCGTAGAAGCTTGGGTTTGCTCTTACAGTTCGGGCTCGATCTCGGTGTTTAAATTCGTTAAAATCAACAACTAGCCTTAGCACCAGGAGCCTTCTTCAACGCGGTTTTGGAAAGCGCATTGTATCCCCCAATCACATCCTTCACCCGATGAAATCCTCGCGCTTTCAAAATAGATGCGGCTATCATGCTACGGTAACCTCCTGCACAATGCAATACCAACGTTTTATCTTTTGGGAATGCGTCCATGCGCTCGTTGATGAAATCTAAGGGAATGTTAGGCACCCCTTCCAGATGCTCCGCGCTGTATTCTCCCGGTCGTCGCACATCCACAATGATTTCTTCCGATGGAAGTCCAACTTCTACCTCGGTTGCGGTCAATCGGTCAATCCTTTCTAAAGAACCCTCCCAAGCGGCGATGCCTTCGTTCAAATACCCTAACACGTTATCGTAGCCTACGCGTGCCAAACGAGTCACCGTTTCCTCTTCTCGACCATTCGGTGCAATGAGGGCTATGCGTTGCTTGACACTGGGCATCAGTGCACCTACCCATGGGGCAAATTGACCATCCAAACCAATAAAAATGCTACCGGGAACGTGGCCAAGGCCAAATTCATCCGCCGATCGCGTATCCAATAGCACCACATCGTCGTCCAAGGCTATAAATTCTTCTGCGGATAAGGGCGTCAATCCTCGTTGCTTGATGCTATCAAAAGCGGCATAGCCTGATTTGTTCATGGCTACATTTTCCCCAAAATATACCGGAGGCGATTGTAATCCGTCCGTGACCTCTTGAATGAATTCCTCTTTTGTCATGTCCGCACGCAAGGCATAATTTATTTTCTTCTGATTTCCCAAAGAATCAAAAGTCTCTTTCGACATATTTTTTCCGCAAGCGCTTCCTGCTCCATGGGCGGGATACACGATGATGTCATCGGCTAAGGGCATTAATTTGTTGCGTAAAGAATCGAAAAGCGTTCCTGCCAAAGCTTCTTGCGTCATGGAGGCAGCTTTCTGCGCCAAATCCGGACGGCCGACGTCGCCGATGAACAAGGTGTCTCCAGAGAACAACGCCCTTTCTTTTCCGTGTTCGTCGATGAGCAGGTAGCATGTAGATTCCATCGTATGGCCTGGGGTATGAAGCACCTTAATCGCGCATGAACCAAAGGTTAAAAATTCACCGTCTTTTGCAGAATAAAAATCAAAGCTTGGATCGGCATTAGGTCCATAAACAATGGGAGAACCGGTAGCTTTTGATAAGTCCAAGTGGCCAGAAACGAAGTCTGCATGAAAATGCGTTTCCAAGATGTACTTAAGCTGCACTCTATCGCGTTGCAGTCGGTCCAAATACGGCGCGGTTTCCCGCAAGGGGTCAATGATGACGGCTTCCCCTTGGGAAACGATATAGTAGGCGCCTTGGGCCAAGCATCCGGTGTAGATTTGTTCGATATTCATGGTGTAAAGGTAAGGATGTTATCGGAGTGCTTTAATTTCTAATTTATATATGAACTCTGAGACAAAAGTAATGCATTGAAATAGTTTCAAGCGCAACATATGTTACCCAACAAACAAAATTCCTTCGAAATGGTTATACAAGCATGATGAAAAAAATGCTGCATCGCGTGGCTTATGATGCCTTAGAATCCCGCTTTAGGACGCAATATTTCAACAGCATTATAGGCCCGAAAAACGTTTGCTTGATTGGTACCAAGGATCACGAGCAGCGTACGAACCTTGCAATTTTCAACTCGTTGGTGCATTTAGGATCCAACCCACCCTTGTTGGGGCTTGTTTTTCGACCCGACAGCGTAGAACGGCATACCTATGAAAACATTTTATCGACCAAGGAGTTCACGGTGAATTTAATTCATGCCTCAGACATTGCTGCTGCCCACCAAACTGCGGCGCGTTACCCAAGATCACAAAGTGAATTCGAAGCTACGGAACTTCATCCAGTATATGTAGAAGGCTTCCACGCACCCAAAGTGGGCTCGGCTCCGGTGGCTATGGGACTCCATTTTCGGGAGAATGTTTCCCTCCCCATCAACGGAACTAACCTGGTCATTGGCGAAGTACAGTGGATTGAATATCCTGAAGAAATTATCGCCCCCGACGGCTTCGCCGACCTGACTAAAGCTGGAATTGTGGGGTGCATTGGCTTAGATGCCTATACCCAAGGAAGCATCTTGCAGCGCTTCGAATACGCCAAACCAGACCTACCGCCCCGCATCAAAAAATGAGTCCAGAAATCATCGACCGCATTATTGAAATGGCCTGGGAAGACCGCACTCCCTTTGACGCAATTCGAGCCCAATTTCAAATCAACGAAAGTGAAGTGCGCGCCTTGATGCGCAAGGAGCTCAAACGGAGCAGTTATATTCTTTGGCGAAAACGCGTAGAAAATTCATCCTTGAAACACCTCAAAAAACGCATGGAAGGTGTTACGACTTTCAAGGCCAATGCTCAACGTCACATAACCCTAAACAAGATCAGCAAGCGTTGAGGGAATTGAAGCCCCTTCAGCGTCGGGTTTAAACCCGAC
>RFQF01000126.1 GCA_009925805.1 Flavobacteriia bacterium
ACTTAATTTACGGTGCATTTTTTCAAACGAAAGATCATGAAGAATTTGTAAATTCCTTGGTTTCTCGTTTGCCGCGTGAACGCATGGAAATTGACATGCTTCGTTTTACCGGACCTGATTTCGAAGACATCGACAACCGCATGATTGCTTTAAGTTTGGTACGCAAAGGAATTACCGATGCGACCATGTTCGATTTAGCAAAAAATGTACTCCAACCCGCCACGGCTTTATACAAGAAAAACATTCTGTTGATGCGCGGACGTTTTCGTCCGGTGACCAATGTGCATGTGGATATGATTGAGAATGGTAAAGTTTGTTTTCTTGAAGATCCGCGTGTAAAACACACCAACGTTGAAGTCATTTTTGAGTTAACCTTAAAAGACCTTACGGCAGACGGTAAAATTTCAGATAAAGATTTTCTGGACCGTGCAGAATTATTGAGCTCCTTGGGATATACCGTAATGATTTCAAATTACTTGAAGCATTACAAAATGGTAGAATACCTTTCTGCCATCGCGAAGGGACAATTCATGGGGGTGATTTTAGGGGTTTACAATTTGAGCTCTATTTTCGACGAACAGTATTATGATAACCTTCCAGGAGGATTGTTGGAAGCTTTTGGACGAGGCTTTGGGCACAATATGAAACTCTACGTTTACCCTGCAATCGATGTGGAATCGGGCGCCTTGCTCGACCTCTACAACATGGAAGTAGCCGAAAACCTGAAGGGTTTAATGGAATACATGATCCACAACGATAAAATCGGACCAATTCGGCAGTTTAATGAAAAGCACTTACATATTATGTCGGATGATGTGTTGAGTAAAATTAAAAGCGGTTCGAAGCATTGGGAAGAAGATGTTCCGTACGAAGCAGCCCAAGCCATCAAGTTTTTTGAATTATTCGGCTACGCAAAAGCGAACCATGCCCCACATTAAAAATGCTTTAATCCGTTTTCGAATCATTGACCGGATGATCCGAAATCCCTATAAGCGGTATCCCAGTAAAGGCGATTTACGCGAGGCCTGCGAGGAATCCTTGTTCGGTTCTACCTATGGTGATCACATATGTGATTCAACCATTGAAAAAGACCTCTTTGCCATGCGCATGGACCACGACGCCCCCATCAAGTACAGCCGTAAAAACGACGGCTATTATTACGAAGACCCCGATTTTACCATTAACGATATTCCGCTTTCTGAAGACGAGTTAGAATCGATTCGCTTCGCGGTACAAACCCTTCAACAGTTCCAAGAAGTCCCTTATTTCAAAGAATTTGGTAGTGCCATAGATAAAATCGCGGCACGCGTGGCGGTGGCTGGAACCGAGGGAAATGAAACCGCAGCATTCATCGGCTTTGAAACGGCGTATTCCTCGATTGGAAATCAGTGGTTACCCTTGCTGCTCACCGCCATTCAAGAAAAGAAAACATGCCACTTTACGTATGCCTCGTTTAAATCCGGGATTGCAAAAGAACGGAACGTACTTCCTGTGTACCTAAAGGAATACAGAAACCGTTGGTATCTCATTTCGTATGATCTGGAAAAATCCGATTGGATTACTTATGCCCTCGAGCGCATCGAAGGACTTGCCGTGACAGACACCGTGCATGAACTTAAAGCACCTTTTAACCCCAGTTCCTTTTTTGCAGAAACCATCGGAATTACCACAGAGAAAAAAGCTGCGGAGCAGATTGAATTCGAAACGAATGAAGTGGCTGCTAAATACATAGAATCGCAACCTTTGCACTTTTCTCAGGAAAAAATAGGCCCACAGCATTTTCGGTTGACCGTACAAATCAACGAAGAATTGATCCGTGCTTTGTTCGGCTTTATCGGAGAGATCCGCATTCTAAGTCCAGCACATTTACAACAAACATGGGCAAATCGTATAGCACAACAAATAACCCTTAACCACCATGGAAGTACTTTTTGAAATCTCGCAAGGGGTCGCTCGAATCACCTTGAATCGGCCAGAAGTTTACAATGCATTTAACAGGGCGATGGCCCTTAGATTGCAAGAATGCCTGCACGAAGCTGCGCAATCTGAGGTCGTGCGTGCGGTAGTGATCACAGGAAACGGCAAGGCGTTTAGCGCGGGTCAAGATCTTGGAGAAGCGGTTGCGCCCGATGGACCCGGACTAGAACGAATACTTTCGGAACACTACAACCCCATCATTCAACAGATTGTGGCTTTGGAGAAACCGGTGGTGGCTTTGGTCAATGGCGTGGCCGCAGGGGCAGGAGCTAATATCGCCTTGGCATGTGACATCGTGATTGCCCACGAACAAGCGAGTTTTATCCAAGCCTTTTCGAAAATTGGCTTAATACCCGACTCGGGGGGTACGTATTTGCTCCCACGTTTGATCGGTTCTCAAAAAGCCTTAGCCTTAATGATGACGGGCGATAAATTGAGCGCTTCAGAAGCGGAACGAATGAATATGATTTATAAGGCCGTTCCGGCGCAAGAATTCGAGTCCTTCGGAAATGACTTGATGGAGCGTCTCGCCAAGATGCCTACCAAGGCCTTGGCCCTTACCAAAAAAGCGGTACAAAAAAGCTGGAACAACACCTTGTCGGATCAATTATCGCTCGAATTGGCGATGCAGGTGGAGGCCGGCAATACCGCGGATTTTAACGAAGGGGTGCAGGCATTTTTAGAAAAACGTTCCCCTAATTTTACAGGAAAATAATGGTAAAACGAATTTTTGTAGTAGGTGCAGGCACCATGGGTGCAGGTATTGCCCAGTTAGCCGCGCAAAAAGGATTTGAAACGTGGTTGTACGATGTATCGGAGGACCAACGGAGTAAAGCGCAGGCAGGAATCCATAAATCCTTGGCTACCTTGGTGGAAAAAGGTAAAATGGATGAACCTGAGAAGCAAGGAATCACAGCAAGGTTACATTTTGTTCAATCGCTGGATGAGGCACGTTTGGCAGATTTAGTGATTGAAGCCATCGTTGAAAATTTAGGCATAAAACATCAAGTGTTCCAATCCCTCGAACAGGTGGTATCCCCGCACTGTATCTTGGCTTCCAACACCTCCTCCTTATCGATTGCGTCCATTTCTAGCGCTTTAACTTCGCCTGCACGGTTTTTAGGGATCCACTTTTTTAATCCCGCAACCCTCATGCCCTTGGTAGAGGTGATTCCAAGCGTGCTTACTTCCCCTGAAGTGGTGCTCCAAGCAGAGGAAATTATTGCTGTTATGGGAAAAACAGTGGCGGTTTGTAAGGATACCCCAGGTTTTATCGTAAACCGCGTGGCGCGTCCTTTTTATGGAGAAGCCCTACGAATGTATGAGGAAGGAATCGCGGATTTTGCGACCATTGATTACGCAATGACGTCCATGGGGGGCTTTAAGATGGGGCCCTTTGAATTGATGGATTACATTGGAAATGATGTGAACTATACGGTCACGGAAACCGTCTTTGAAGCGTTCTATTTCGATCCACGGTTTAAACCTTCCTTTACCCAAAAACGATTAAAAGAAGCCGGATTGTTCGGAAGAAAAACGGGCCGAGGATTTTATGATTATGCCACAGATCGCCCCGAACCTAAGCGGGATGAAGCCTTACTTCAACAAATTTTTAATCGCATCATTGCCATGCTCATTAATGAAGCCTATGATGCCGTATTGATGCAGGTAGCTTCACCAAACGACATTGACCTGGCGATGATGAAGGGTGTAAATTACCCCAAAGGACTTTTGGCATGGTCGGAGGAATTAGGTCCGGATAAGGTGCTACAACAATTGATGGCCTTGCAGGAGCGCTACGGCGAAGACCGTTATCGGCCCAATGCTTTATTGACGGACCGGGTGTCCTCGGGAAAGCCCCTCGTATAAGGGTAAAAAGTTCAACCATTTTCCTTATTTTTGCACTCTAAATTTTTATCAATGGCGTATTTATTTACCTCCGAATCGGTCTCAGAAGGGCACCCAGATAAAGTAGCGGATCAAATTTCCGATGCGTTGATCGATCATTTTATGGCCTTTGACCCCGACTCGAAAGTGGCTTGTGAAACCTTAGTTACCACGGGACAAGTGGTTTTGGCAGGCGAAGTGAAGAGCAAAGTGTACCTCGATGTACAGAAAATTGCACGTGAAACCATTCAAAAGATTGGATATACCAAATCGGAGTATATGTTTGACGCGAATTCGTGTGGTATTTTCTCAGCGATTCACGAGCAATCCTCGGATATTAATCAAGGGGTAGAACGTAAAAATCCAGAAGATCAAGGGGCGGGTGACCAAGGAATGATGTTTGGATATGCCACCAAAGAAACGGATAATTATATGCCTTTGGCCTTGGATCTTTCGCATAAAATTCTTCAGGAATTGTCGTGGATTCGCAACCATGAACCGCAGTTAATTTCCTATTTACGCCCGGATGCGAAATCTCAGGTAACCATTGAGTATTCGGATGACAACGTGCCGCAACGCATCGATACCATCGTAGTTTCAACGCAACATGACGATTTTGATGAGGAAGCTACCATGTTAGCAAAGATTAAAAAAGACATCATAGAAATTGTGATTCCAAGAGTGAAAGCTAAGCTTAAACCGAGCTTACAAGCCCTATTCAACGATCAAATCACGTATCACATTAACCCTACTGGTAAGTTTGTAATCGGTGGTCCACACGGAGATACCGGGTTAACCGGAAGAAAAATCATTGTAGATACCTACGGTGGAAAAGGAGCCCATGGAGGTGGAGCGTTCTCTGGTAAGGATCCGTCAAAAGTAGACCGTTCGGCAGCTTATGCTACCCGTCATATTGCGAAAAACATGGTGGCTGCAGGCTTGTGTGATGAGGTTTTAGTGCAAGTTTCCTATGCGATTGGCGTGGCTGAACCGTGTGGGTTATATGTTAATACCTACGGTACTTCTAAGGTGGACATGACCGACGGTGAAATCGCTAAGAAAATGGAAGCCATTTTTGACATGCGTCCGTACTTCATTGAACAACGTTTGAAATTAAGAAATCCGATCTATTCAGAAACTGCGTCGTTTGGACACATGGGACGTGATTATGAGAAGAAAACGAAAGTATTTGAAGCGCCAAACGGAGAAAAGAAATCTCTTGAAGTGGAATTGTTCACATGGGAGAAATTAGATTACGTTGATCGCATCAAAGCGGCATTCAATCTCTAAGCTTGTCCAGTCCATTTAGAACGATTTGGCCCACCGAAGACCGTTTTGTTGAGGTCATAGATCAGCGATTTTTACCGCACGAATGGGTGGTAGTGAAGTTGCATACCTATCAAGAAGCGGAAGCAGCCATTAAGGATATGGTGGTTCGTGGGGCACCCTTGATTGGAGCCACAGCAGCCTATGGAATGTATTTGGCCACCAAAACCTGCGTTGAGGAAAACCGCAATCAAGACGTTATGGATCAGGCCTTTGAGGCGCTGGCGAATTCACGACCAACGGCAGTTAACCTGTTCTGGGCCTTGAATCGAATGAAAGCGCGCTTAGAAGGAGCCGAGGATTTAGTTCAAACCGCTTGGGAAGAAGCCCAGGCCATTGTGGAGCAAGACGTAGAAACCTGCCGTCTAATTGGCGTGCACGGTCTTCCGATTTTAGAAGAAATTGCGTCTAAAAAACCGGGTCAGCGCATCAACATCTTAACGCATTGCAATGCGGGCATGTTGGGTTGTATTGAATGGGGTACGGTAACCTCGCCCATTTATCAAGCCAAACAGAAGGGTTTTGACGTACATGTTTATGTTGACGAAACACGACCGCGCAATCAAGGAGCGAACCTTACGGCCTATGAGCTTACACGCCACGGCATACCGCATACCTTAATTGTGGACAATGCCGGAGGGCATTTGATGCAGCACGGCATGGTGGATATGGTCATTGTTGGTACCGACCGTACTACACGCCATGGGGATGTAGCCAACAAAATTGGCACCTACCTGAAGGCCTT
>RFQF01000127.1 GCA_009925805.1 Flavobacteriia bacterium
CAACCGACAAAACCACGAACAAAATCAGTAACGTTTTTTCATAATATTAAATTTTAAATTTAGGCAAAGATAGCCATGAAACACAACCGTTATCAAGAGCTATATTATCTTTTATTAACATTTTTATTATCTTTTTTCTTAACTCCAAATCCCTTTGGACGCACTTTTAAAAATCCCAATAAAAGCTAAGGCTAAAATTTAAATACACCCCCTAACACCCAAGAATGGACAAAAAGTTTGTTGTAAACATTCCCTGCTTCACTACCCACTCCCGAAAAGAACCGATAACCTGTTTTCAAGGTGAGTTTCGAAGTGACTAAATAATTCAATCCGATCAAATAATCTATGGCTCCCCCGGTTTTATCCACATAAAAAACATCGCCATCGATCAGGATTCCCAAGCGATTTTTAGGGGTATAAGTAAAATAGGTATTAAGTAAAGGCACAAGCCCTCGGTTATAATTTCGTTCATAGTGCGCCCCTTGCTGCAAAGAAAATTCAGCATCTCTTAGGTTTAACGTTAGTCCTAATCCCAACGCGCAATGCGTCCGCTGTACTACTAAATAACGGTAGGTTAAACGATAACCGTTGAACTTATAAAATCCCGTCGTTAATTGGTTCGCTTCGAATAAGGTACTGTTAAAAATCACAGGACCGCTGAAGGTTCCCGTTGTTGTATATTGCACAGGTGCGGCCAAAGCGCTTAAAAAATGACGCTTGGTTTTACCAAAAGCGTAGCTGAGTCTAAACCTTAGAAGGGGTTTAATCGAATTATTAAAGTCTCGAGCATAGGAAAACAAGGTGCCCTCTTGGCCGTTCAAGGTGCCCAAACTGTTTTTCCATGAACTGCTTGCATCATTTCGTTGCACTCTTACCAAACCCGTTTCAATGTCAACGGAAACCTGAGAAAATACAGGCTGAGGAAGTGAAAATAACCCAAAGCCAAGTACCCATAAAATTGCTTTCATAAACTTTATTTTGACCTTCGAAACACACAACAAACTATAAAAACAATGGTTCAAAAAGTAACTTATCCTTCAAAACCATTAATTTTTTCGCTGATTCTAGTTAAAACGAAAACGCCATGAAATGCTCCAGGATAAATGCATTTGATACCTTATTTTTTTTAAGCATCTTGGGGTATGGTGTTGGTGTGCAAGCGCAGGACACCCTTAAACTTCCTTTCGCTATTGCGAAGGGTTGGGCATGCGCATCATTTGGAACAACAATACAGTATTGCGTTTTGATTATGCTTTTTCCAAGGAGGACCGGCAGTTCTTTTTCAATCTCTCCCATGCCTTCTAAGTGTTGTATTCTACGAATGAAAAAGCTTGTATTTCTTAAAAGGAATGCCCTTGCGAATGAGCCGAGCGTGATAGGCGCTGGGAACATCGCAAACACGGGAGGGTAATATTAAGGCAATCCCAATGCGGTCCAACTGATACAGCAATCCCACGACCACCGTAAGGGTAAATAATGTGGTATCATGAAATCCAAACAACAAGGTGAAATTCGTGAGTAATACCAAGCCAAAAGTTTTTCCTAGGTAACTGTGCGCGCACCCTCCCTTTCTAAATCGAATATAATAGATCAGGTCGGGAACCAATTCCAGCAGAAGCAAGGGAACGATAATATAGATGTGTTGCGTCACTTCCGTTGGAAAGGCTAATCCTATGCACCAACAAGCGCTTAACCAGAATACCACATCCGCATAACAATCCCATACGCGCAATTTAACCGTAACCACTTGGGCATAACGTGCGATAATTCCGTCAAAAATGTCGGAAATTAAGGCCAAATAGCAAACCAAAACGATCCAAGCATGAAAAGCACTTCCTTGGTATCCCAACAAGATCACCGTGGGTGCCAACAGCATCCTAAAGCCCACCAGTAGAAAAGGAATGTGACGCAAAAAAAATGAATTTTTGGAAAGGTATAAAAATTACACCATATCCACCAAATTAAAGGTTTGGTCTAACCGAACACCGCGGTCTGTTTGCATCAACGTACAACACTGGTGCACACTGTCATGCTCTAAAAACAGCACATATTGTTCGTCTGCCGCTTTTTTCAAAAACTGTTCTTTTTCGATGATGGTCTGCAAAGGTCTTGTATCATACCCCATCACGTACGGAAGGGGAATATGGCCTACACTGGGTAATAAATCCGCCATGAACACGATGGTTTTACCCTTGTATTGAATGTGCGGAATCATCATGCTTTCCGTGTGGCCATCCACAAACAACATATCGAAGGATGGAAAAACATCCTTGGTATACACTCCCTGACGCTCCACGAATTTTAATTGTCCGCTTTCCTGAATGGGCAGAATGTTTTCAGCTAAGAAAGATGCTTTCTCCCGTGGATTGGGAACGGTGGCCCATGCCCAATGCGCCTCATTGCTCCAATAGACTGCATTGGGAAATGCCGGACGGTAACCGCTTTTGGATTCATTCCATGCAATGGCGCCGCCGCAATGATCAAAATGTAGGTGGGTAAGAACTACATCCGTAATGTCGTTGGAATCGAAACCCAAGGCGCGTAAACTGGTCGCAAGCGAAGCTTCACCATAAAGGTAATAATGGGCGAAAAACTTTTCCGATTGTTTGTCTCCAATGCCGGTATCGATGAGCATTAAGCGATTCCCATCCTCCACCAACAAGCAACGTAAGGCCCAAGAGCACATATTGTTTTCATCTGCAGGATTCGTTTTTTGCCAAATGGACTTGGGAACCACCCCAAACATGGCTCCGCCATCTAATTTAAAATACCCGGTTTCCACCACGTGTAATTTCATCGCTTATTTTTTTGAGCTAACATTCGCTTTAATCTGTAAAATGGTAATTCCCGGTTCGGTGTTCGTCATTACCGATATTGTTTTGTGCTGCGAGCCTGTTTGAAGTTTTTTAGGGTGAAAGGAAACCTCAATTTCATCGGTCGCTCCGGGTAAAATAGCTTTTTTGTTCCAGCTTGGAACCGTGCAACCGCACGACGCCTTTACGTCGTATATCTGGAGGGGTTTTGTTCCGTTATTTTTGAAAACAAACGAGGTTTTATAATCGGCATCTGCCACGATGTCTCCGTAGTCGTGTTCCAGCCGCTCAAACTGTATGCTGCTTAAGGAATTTCTCCGCTCACGTTCCTCGCGTTCAACATCTTTCAACGACTCCTTTAACGATTGCTCGTTCTGCTCGTCGGCAACAATGCTCGAGTGGTATTCTTGACGGCTATTCGGTTTATTCGAACAAGCGACAAGGAATGCTAATAGTGAAATAAATACGCCTTTTTTCATAACCTAAGAATGTAGATAAAATTAAAAAATCCCATTGAGAACTATTCAACAGGATTTCTACTTTCTTTTTTGGGGAGGAAGACGGGTCTCGAACCCGCGACCTTCGGAACCACAATCCGACGCTCTAACCAACTGAGCTACAACCTCCGTTTTAGGGGCACAAAGTTAACATAAATTTTTATTTTTCGCACGCTATCCTTTCTTGGGTTAGGCGGGGTACAACGATCAAATAAAGCTTGAGGAATTTCGTTTACCTTTGTTTTGTGAAAATTTCGCTTCTTTTTTGCTCGGTATTTATATCCATCAACCTTCTGGCGCAAATGAGCACGATTCGTGGAAAATGCGTCGACAAAAAAGGAAATGCGCTTGTAGGCGTTACCCTAACCGAAACACGCGATAGAATTTCGCCCGGCATAACGGACAGCACAGGTTCCTTTTTGATTACGGCCCATGTAGGCGACACCTTACAGCTGAAATTTACCTATCAAACCTATGAGCAAGCGTTGAAAGTTGTCGTTGTTAAAGGGCTCCAGAAATTGTCTCCCATTCTTTTTCAGGTTCAAGACCAAGAAACCGTTGTCGTTCAACGAATCAAAGAAGATCCGTTCAACCTCATTGAGTTACCGAAAATCGATTTACAACAAATGATTTCTGTTGAGAAGTACCTTACCTTAACCCAGCCTGCCACATCCAACAACGAACTCACTTCCAACTACAACGTTCGTGGAGGAAATTACGACGAAAACTTGGTGTATGTTAACGGATTTTTAGTGTATCGTCCTTTTTTAACGCGATCAGGCCAACAAGAAGGTATGAGTTTTATCCACTCTTCGTTGGTGGAATCGGTAAAATTCTCCGCCGGGGGTTTCGATGCACAATATGGGGATCGATTAAGTTCGGTACTCGACATTACCTATAAAACTCCTACGACGTTCAAAAGTTCGATGGCTTTGGGATTGCTTAGCGAAGAAGGACATGTGGAGGGAAGTGTCGGAAAGCGATTTTCCTACCTGGCCGGTGGAAGATACCGTGCGAATGGGTACTTCCTGAATTCATTACCCACCAAAGGTTCGTACAACCCCGTGTTTACCGACGGACAACTGCTCACCCATTACGCCATCAACCCCAAATTGAGTTGGTCCTTGTTGGCGCATTATTCCTCCAACAACTTCCGATTTGCGCCCCAAACCTCCAATACCGATTTTGGGACTGCGAATGAGGCGTATTCCTTCCGAATTTATTTCGACGGTAAAGAAAGTACGCGTTTTCAAACAGGTATGGTGGGAAGCAAATGGAAATATACCCCGAACGAAAAAACGAACCTTGAATTTTTTATCACCGGCTTTCAATCCAACGAGCGCGAGTATTTCGACATCCAAGGACAATATTATATCAACGAATTGGAAACCGACCCCTCCAAAGAAACCTACGGTGACTCCATCGCAGTTTTAGGAATAGGCACCTTTTTAAACCATGCTCGAAATCGATTAAACGCCCATATTTTCAATATGTATCACGAAGGATCGCATCAATTCAAGGCGAATTATCGGGATGCATACCAAACCCAGTTCGTGTTTTCACAAGTCAAATGGGGAATAGGTTACGAGTATGATCAATTTCACGATGTGTTGAGCGAATGGAAAATGATCGATTCCGCAGGATACAGCTTGCCGCAAGGATCTTCCGACGAACTTGAGCTCTTCGAAACCATTAAAAGTCAGCTAAGCTTGGTAAATCATAAAGGGACCGCCTACGCTCAATGGAATTATAGCCTTTCCCATAAGCGTTTTCAACAAAAAGTGGTGCTTTCACAACGTATGAAAGTTCAAGGAATTAAACAAAAAGTAACGGTTTCTGATACCTTGCGAGAGAGCGTTTCAAAATGGGCGTTTTCGTTCGGGACCCGAGCAGGATATACCAGTATAAATCAGGAGTTTTACTGTACCCCTCGGTTTTCCGTGAGTTTTTTTCCCAGAGCTTACATGGTAAAAAACAACCGCATTGTTCGAAGGAATTTGAGCTATCGTTTGGCCGTGGGGACGTATTACCAACCACCGTTCTACCGTGAATTCCGCACCTATGATGGATATCTAAATACTTCGGTGAAGTCTCAAAAGTCCTTACACGCTGTCCTTGGCGCCGATGTGTACATCAACCTATGGAAACGCGACAAACCCTTCAAACTTTCAGGAGAACTATATTACAAATACCTCTGGGATGTGAACCCGTACAAAATCGAAAATGTTCGAACGCGCTATTACGCGAACAATGACGCAGTAGCCTATGCGACAGGCATGGATCTTAACATTCATGGAGAATTCGTACCCGGAATTGAATCCTTTTTCAAGGTCGGTCTTTTGCAAACTCGGGAGAATCTGTTGCACGATTCCTACAAGGAATACTATAATGCCGCCGGTGAAAAAATTATTTTTGGCTACAGCCAAGACCAAGTGGTGAAGGATAGTGCCACCTTTTATCCCGGATTTATCCCCCGTCCCACCGATCAATTATTCACTGCCGGAGCCCTGGTTCAAGATCAAATGCCCGGACTCGAAAATTTCACGGTCCAGATGGGACTTCAGTATGGATCTCCCTTGCCTTATGGTCCACCAGGACTTACG
>RFQF01000128.1 GCA_009925805.1 Flavobacteriia bacterium
GGTTTTCACCATCATGCGCAACATTTTTATCAACCAGTATCGCCGAAACTCGAAAGCGCGAATGATTTTTGATCAAGGGGACGAAGATTTCCTCATGACGTCTCAAAAATCCACCATTGGATCGCCAAGCGAACGACTGGCAGTGAAAGAAATCTCCCAAAAAATTGAAGGATTGAACGATGAATTGAAAATTCCTTTCAAAATGCATTTCGATGGTTTCAAGTATAAGGAGATTGCGGACACGATGGATTTGCCTATTGGTACCATAAAAAGCCGTATCTTCATCGCACGCAAGAAGTTGATGGAGCAATTGCCCGACTACCAATATCTTGACAATTAATGCATGACCAAAAGAGCCACGATCTTGGGCGCAGGGGTTTCCGGACTTTCAGCAGCCTCTTTTCTTGCCCAAAAAGGTTGGGATGTAACAATCCTTGAAAAGAATTCCACCCTTGGTGGAAGGGCACGTCAATTCTCCGCTGAGGGTTATGTGTTTGATATGGGTCCAAGCTGGTATTGGATGCCCGATGTATTTGAACAATTTTACCAGAAATTCAACCATACTGCCGCTGATTTTTATGAACTAAAACGTCTTGATCCCTCGTACAGGGTTTATTGGCAGGATCAATCGTATTCGGATATTCCTGCATCCATGGAAGCCTTGGAGCACTTGTTTGAATCCTTGGAACCCGGAAGTTCCGTTCAACTGAAGAAGTTTCTCAAAGATGCCCAATACAAATATCAAGTGGGTATGCAAGATTTGGTCTACAAACCGTCCTTGAAATTGACCGAATTCATGGACTTCAGACTCCTCAAAGGGTTGTTCTCCATGGACCTTACGAACTCGTTTTCCAACTACATTCATCGCTATTTCAAACACCCAAAACTTCGTTCCCTCCTTGAATTTCCAGTTCTTTTTTTAGGCGCTATGCCACAAGACACCCCTGCGCTTTATTCGCTCATGAATTATGCGGACATGGCATTAGGCACGTGGTACCCGATGGGCGGCATGCACAAATTCATTGAAGCCTTTGCCCAGATTGCTCGTGAACAAGGGGTGAAAATTATTTCGGACGCCGAGGTGACTCAGCTCGAAAAACACGCAGGTAAAGTCCTTGCTGCCCAAGATATTCAGGGAAACCGTTATGAATCCGATGTGTTTATCTCCTCGGCGGATTACCAACACACCGAACAACACCTGCTTAACGGTGCTGCCAATTACTCAACATCTTATTGGGATAAACGCGTCATGGCGCCGTCAGCCCTTCTATTCTATGTAGGCATCAATAAGCGTGTGGAAAATCTCCGTCACCACAACTTGTTTTTCGACGAATCCTTGGAAGAACACGGTCGGGAAATCTATAAAAATCCACAATGGCCTACGGCCCCGTTGTTCTACTTAAGTGCTCCATCCCTCACCGACCCAAGTGTAGCGCCTGACGGATGTGAAAATTTGTTTTTCTTAATTCCGATTGCGCCCAACTTGCAGGATGACGAAGCCACTCGGGATCGATATTTCGAAGTATTGCTTGAGCGACTGAAGCAACTTACGGGGAACGATATTAAGGATCATATTGTGTACAAGCGCAGTTTTTCCATATCCAATTTTAAAGAAGATTATCACGCATTCAAAGGAAATGCCTACGGATTAGCGAATACCTTGCGACAAACCGCAATATTTAAGCCGCGAATTAAAAACAAGCATCTTTCGAATTTTTATTACACTGGTCAACTTACGGTTCCTGGTCCGGGGGTTCCCCCTTCCATCATTTCCGGAGAGGTGGTGGCCAACTACATCCATAAAACCCATCAACCATGAAGCACATTTTTGACAACCTAAGCCAAGAAATGAGCGAACTTACCACAAAACGATACAGCACATCGTTTTCATTAGGCATCAAAATGCTCAGCAAGGAAATCCAACAACCCATCTATTCCATCTACGGATTTGTGCGCTTTGCCGATGAAATCGTCGACACCTTTCATGACTTCCCGAAAGCAAGGTTATTGGAAGATTTTCGCAAGCAAACCTTCGAGGCCATAGAACAGGGTATTTCATTAAATCCCATTTTAAACAGCTTTCAGTGGGCCGTGAATAAATATCAAATCCCACACGATTTAATTGAAACTTTTTTGGAGTCGATGAAAATGGATTTGAACAAACAGGCTTACGACGAAGAACAATATAAAAAATACATTCTCGGTTCAGCGGAAGTGGTAGGTTTGATGTGCTTAAAGGTTTTTGTCGATGGCGACGCATCGGAATACCAGCGCTTAACCCCTGCTGCGATGTCGTTGGGTTCTGCCTTTCAAAAAATCAACTTTTTGCGGGATTTGAATGCCGATTACAAAACCTTAGGTCGTGTATACTTTCCCGGCATCGATATGAATGAGTTCAACGCTACCGTGAAGCACGATATTGAAAAAGACATTGAAGCCGACTTTCATGCGGGATACCTGGGTATCCTTGAGCTCCCGAAAAAAGCGAGGTTTGGGGTATATTTGGCCTACATCTACTACTACAAGCTCTTCGCAAAAATCAAAAACACCTCGGCAAAGGTAATCATGAACGAGCGGATCCGCATTCCCAACAACCGCAAAGTAGGCTTACTCCTGTCTTCGTACGTACGCCACAACCTCAATCTTTTGTGATGCCCGAAGTCATTCTCGTCAACGAACGCGATGAAGAATTGGGCCGCATGGAGAAATTGGAGGCCCATCGTCAGGGAAAACTGCACCGTGCTTTTTCCGTGCTGGTTTTCAATTCGTCGAAAGAACTGCTTTTGCAGCGAAGGGCGATGGGAAAATACCACTCGGAGGGATTATGGACCAATACATGCTGCAGCCACCCGCAGCCCGGGGAGACCATCCTGCAAGCCGCGCACCGCAGGTTGAACGAGGAGATGGGCATAAAAAGCGCGTTGCGTGAAACGTTCCACTTTATCTATGAAGCCCATTTAGATAACGCCCTCATCGAACACGAACTGGACCATGTACTGATTGGTTTTTCGAATGAGGAACCGGTCATCAATCCAGACGAAGCGCTTGACTATAAATGGATGGCATTAACCGACATTGAGGCCGACATCAAGGCGCATCCTTCTAGCTACACCGCTTGGTTCAAAACCATCATCAACGATCACTTATCCGCGATTCAACCCCACATATAAACCTATGAAAATAGTCCGACGAGCGACCTTTAATGCCGCACACCGCTTGTACCGAAAAGATTGGAGTCACGAAAGAAACGACGAAGTTTTTGGATTATGCAACAACGTAAATTACCACGGCCATAATTATGTGTTAGAGGTAGGTATCGATGGGAAAATTGACCCAGAAACAGGGTACGTAATCGATGTTAAAATACTCAAGGACATCATTAAAAAAGAGATTGAAGACCGATACGATCACAAAAACCTGAATCTTGATTGTCCTGAGTTTTTTGATTTGAATCCCACCGTGGAGCATATTGCTTTGGTATGTTACAACAACCTGCTGCCGCATCTTCAATCGTACGGTAAGCTCTCCATCAAACTATACGAAACCGAAAAGAACTGGGTGGAGTATGATGGGGAATAAGTTCCCATACACGGGATTAAAACCTTTCATTTAGTTTATTGTTGTAGTTCCATGGGCAAGGCAATTTTTTGGCACCGAAGGGATTTACGCATTACGGATAACGCGGGACTCTTCAAGGCGTGCCAAAGTGCGACCTGTATTCAACCTGTTTTCATCTTTGATACCCAAATTTTAAATGAATTAGAACGCACCGATGCCCGCGTTGAATTCATACACCGAGAACTCGAGCGTCTTGCCAAGGAATATGCGGCACACAACCTTCATCTCCGGGTGGAAATGGGGAATCCCATTGAAATCATTCCTGCCTTGGCTAAGGAACTCCATGTGAATCTCGTGGTGACCAACCGCGATTACGAACCCTATGCGTTGCAACGGGATAAAACCATCTTTGAACGCCTTCAAGCGGAAGGAATTGACTTTCAAGGCGCCAAGGACCATGTAATCTTCGAAAAAAACGAAGTAATGAAGGACGATGGCACCCCGTACACCGTTTTCACCCCGTATTCCCGGAAATGGAAAGAACGCCTTCGTCAACAGCCCATTCAAGTATTTGACTCCCATAAAGCCCTTGAAAACGTTCAGGGTATTGCCAAAGAACCCAAAATCCCAACCCTTGCTGCCCTTGGGTTTCGTCCTTCCGGTATGGAATTTCCCGCTGCTTCGGTAGCCGACCTCTTGATTCAAAAATACAGTGATCAACGCAATTTCCCAGCAACACCTGGCACTTCCAAACTGGGTATTCACCTGCGCTTTGGCACTATAAGCATACGAAACCTTGCCCTTCGCGCCCTCCCCTTGAATGAAACATTTTTGAATGAACTCATTTGGCGCGAGTTCTACCAAATGATCCTTTATCATTTTCCATATACCGTGACGAGCTCGTTCCGTCCGGCTTATGATGCCGTGCTATGGGAAGACGAGCCCAGCCATTTTCAGCGCTGGTGCGAAGGAAAAACGGGCTATCCACTCGTGGATGCTGGCATGCGCGAACTCAACGCTACAGGCTTTATGCACAACCGCGTACGTATGGTGACCGCTAGCTTTTTAACCAAGCATTTACTCATTGATTGGCGCTTAGGTGAAGCCTATTTTGCTAAAAAACTCTTAGACTTTGAACTGGCGAGTAACATTGGCGGCTGGCAATGGGCTGCCGGAGGAGGTTGCGATGCGGCGCCGTATTTTCGCGTGTTTAATCCTACGGCACAGCAAGAGAAGTTTGATCCGAAATTCGAATACATCAAAAAGTGGGTCCCTGAATATGGAACCGCATCCTACCCGCAACCCATCATTGAGCATACCTTTGCGCGAAATCGCGTACTTGACCGCTTTAAAACCGCATTAAACAAAACCGCATGATACAGATAGGCGACAAACTTCCCGCGTTTACCTTGAACAACCAAGACGGTACCCCCGTAGACATTACCCAATTTATTGGAAAACGAATCCTGGTCTTGTATTTCTATCCGAAAGACGATACCCCAGGATGCACCAAAGAAGCGTGTAGCTTTCGCGACCAATACACGGTGTTTCAAGATTTGGGTTGTGAAGTGATTGGAATCTCTTCGGATAAACCAGCGGCCCACAAAGCCTTTGCGATGAAGTATCAATTGCCCTTTCCCCTGTTGGCGGACGAGAAAAAAGAGGTACGCAACTTATTCGGTGTACCCACGAACCTGTTTGGGCTCATACCCGGCCGGGTAACCTACATTATCGATACATTAGGAATTGTACGCGGAATCTTCAATTCTCAACTGAACGCTACACAGCATATTGAGGAGGCCTTAAAGGTGGTGAGAGGGATGGGGAATTAGTATATAAATACAACAACCTGTATGCTATTGTTAATATGTTTTATAACTAGTTTGAAATCAAAAAATCTAGTCTGTTAAACTAAGATATGCTTCGTAGACATCAAGTAAACCGATGTGAACGGAATGCTTCGTGAATTTTTTAGTTGTATATAGACCATCCTCAAGAACGTATGATTTATCACAATTAAGAATTTCAAAAGCGTCTTGAGCATTTACCGCCAAGTTTACGTCATTCCCCCAAGATTTTGAATTATCCTCACTATGTGCGTGAATATAATATGTGTTATCTCCGTCATGAATAAAATTGCCCAAAACCTTGGTTTCACCAGGTATGATTCTCCACCAACCCTCTGAAAACCAACCATTATAATTTTCACTACTTCTGTAATAAGCCAATGCAACATAAATGGGTTTACTTGATTTATTCGTCAAATGTACCTGAGCATTCAAACCCAAGGCAATAAAAGATAGTAATGTAAAAAAAACTATTTTATTCATATTTA
>RFQF01000129.1 GCA_009925805.1 Flavobacteriia bacterium
TCGTTTTTGCTCCGCTGTGGCAAAAATTAGACTTCCTTACCGACAACCAGTTTTTACTTTTTCGATTTCCCGGTAGGAGCGGAAAAATCCTCCACTTGTTTCGCGCCCTCTATGTGGGGGGGTTGGTCGTTTCTTTGTCCCTGTGTTTTCATGTTTTAGGGTTTTCCCGGGTGCTTCAAACGTTCTACCACATCGACCCCCAGGTAGCTCTGTGGATCACCGGAGGCCTTTTGTGCCTGTTTGCATTGAAAAATATCTTCGAAATTAAACTGAAACTCGACGCCCTGCATGCGGTAATATACTTCGTTAGCTTCGGGATCATTCTTTACGGATTGTGGAATACCCACAACGGTTGGCATGGCCTTTTTACCTTTTTTGTACAACACCCCGAAAAAAAACAACTCCTTCCGTCTTCCAGCGATACCAGCGCATGGTTTTCCTTACTGGTTTTCGTGGGTGTGCAATGGTGGAGCTGCTACCTCTTCGACGGAGGAGGACCAGAAATGGCCAGGTACACCGCCGTAAAAAATAAACATCATGCCGTGCTCACCGGCTTGTTACCTGTGCTTATTTCCTTTGTTTTGAGCTTTTTTCTGGTAGGCCATAGCCTATGGATATTAGGTTCCGTAGATTTTCAAGAAAAAGCAGAAATTCAATACATCGAGCGAGTTGTTACGGTAGTGCCTGAAGCCTTTAAAAGTTTCGTATTGATCGGGTTCTTCGGAATGTTCATCACCACAGCGGAATCTCTCCTGCATTGGGGCGCTTCGTTCTTAACCCTGGATGGTTTTAAAACCTATGTCCAACCAAAAGCCTCCGAAAAACGAATCCGTTTCCTTTCCTTCGTTTCCATGGTGTTTTTAGCCTGCTTATCCGTGGTGTTTGCAGGGTATATCGATAGTTTACAAAGTCTCGTAAAGTTCACCTTTTCCATTGCCGCGGGCGTTGCGCCGGTGTACATCTTGCGCTGGGTTTGGTTCCGCATCAATGCGTGGTCGCAACTCAGTGCCATGCTGAGCTCGGCCGTTTTCACCTTGCTTTATCCGCAGTTTCATGCGTTCACACCCTTGAAACCTTTCCCCATGGAAGAAGCTCGAATTGTGGCGGTAACCTTGTTAACGAGCATTGTTTGGTTGCTGGTAACTTGGCTAAGCCCCGATCAACGTGTCGAGGTCCAACAACGCATGCTTCCAATTGTAGAAAGCCGTTCCCAGTTCCTCCGTCGCTTACTGCTGGCTGTAGGCTTAGGGGTGATCTTATTATGCTTGACAGCAGGAAGCTGGTATTGGATAACCCAAACCTAATCAAACAAGGTCGGTTGATCGTCGTTCACTTTTTTCGTGAAATCCCACTCCACGGAGTCCGTTCCGGCTTCGTTCGATGCTTCTTCTGCGCTTTTCTCGATTTCTCCTTCTATTTCAAACGGCACCTCCGTATCCTGCGGCCAAGGCTCTTTGCCTTCGCCAATGGCATGGGTCAGCACAATTTCTTTGACCTTCATTTTCGTCACTTGATTTCCTTGCGCCTTCATTCCTTTCACATCGATCGAATCAGCAAGATTTAGCACCAAATCCGGCAGGTTTTTGGTTTCTTTCAATAATTTGTTAAATACAACCCGAACTTCAGGTCGATACGCCGTGGAAACCGCTTGCATATAGGAACCTTCGGCCTCGCTAATAAATGAAACGCGTTTGTCGGAAACGACCTCGCAAAGGAAGCGTTTCACAAAGTTGATTTCCTTTTCAGCGTCATAATAAACGCATGAAATCGGACGTCGCGGCACCCATTTTTCAAGATGGATCATATCCTCATCAAAATGGTTGGAAAGATCAAAGGTACTCAAGCGATATTCTCCATTTTTGTACAAGGAAAGAATGCGGTCGTTTCCTTTAAATTCTCCCAAAAAGCGTCCTCGGCCCTCGTCGTTCAACCTTCCCACCACGTCATCGAACCAAATTTTACGCGCCGCCAAGGTGCTTCCTCCTACTTCTTTTTGCACAATTTTCTGCACGATCTCTTTGGTGACGCGGTTTCCAGCGGAATTTCTTCCTTTAATCAACAGTTCCCCCAAATCGATGTCCCAGCGCAAACGTTTTAAGTGCGGTCTTGGGCGCAACAAAACGGTTATCACTTCGCGTTCTCCGTTGGGATGCACGGAGAAATACAGCATTTTCGAAGCTTTTGTTCCCTTGGTGAGGTCGTACTCGGTATCGCGCGTGATGGAATTCACGTAAAAACGCTTCATAAACGTATCGCCCCCTAAGCCGTCTTGGTAGAACATGTGGTAAATCGTCCGGGTATCGCCTTTTTTCCACACTGAAGCATAGACAAGCCCTTTCCCCACAAACTTCTTATCGGCCACTTTGGTCACCAACATTTTTCCTGTAGCGAAAAAACAGATGATGTCATCGATGTCCGAACAATCACAAATCGGCTCGTTTTTCTTTAAGCCGTGTCCAATGAATCCTTCCTCCGTATCGATGTATAGCTTTCGGTTGGCAATAATGACTTGCGTCGCACTGATGTTATCAAACACCTTGATTTCGGTTTTGCGTTCGCGTCCCTGCCCAAAACGTTTTTTCAGATCTTTGAAGTACTCTATCGCATACTCCACTAAGTTTTCCAGGTGGTGTTTTACTTGCGCCATTTCCTCCTCAATTTTGAGCAAGGCCTCATCGGCCTTCGCCCCATCGAAGCGGGTAATACGGATCATGGGAATTTGCGTCAGTTTATTCAAATCCTCGTCCACGATCTCACGGATCAACTGCGCTTTAAACGGTTCAAAGCGTTCGTACAAATAGGTATATAAGGACGCTCGGTCGCTGTACAGCTTGAAATCGATGTACATTTCATGGTTAATGAATAGCTTTTCCAAGGTCGAGAAATGCCATTGGCGCTCCAACTCGTCCAAACGGATCTCAAGTTCGAGTTTCAACAACGCCACCGTGTGGTCTGTATTGATTTTAAGAATCTCCGAAACACCTAAAAAACGCGGTTTATCCCCGTCAATAATGGACGAATTCGGCGAAATAGACACCTCGCAATCGGTGAAAGCATAAAGTGCATCGATCGTTTTATCGGGCGATACTCCCGGTGTCAAATGAATGATAATTTCCGCTTCCGAAGACGTGTTATCTTCGATCTTTTTGACTTTAATTTTGCCTTTTTCATTCGCTTTCAGCACGGATTCTATCAACGAGGTAGTGGTTGTTCCGAAAGGAATTTCATGCACAATTAAGGTCTTGGTATCGGCCTTTTTTATTTTCGCTCGAACCCTTACCCTACCCCCTCGTAATCCGTCGTTGTAGTTGGTGAAGTCGGCCATTCCCCCGTTCGGAAAATCCGGCACCAGTTCTATTTTGCGGCCACGAAGGTGGTTAATCGATTGTTCGATGAGTTCTATGAAATTATGCGGAAGGAACTTACAGGCCATTCCTACGGCAATTCCTTCGGCTCCTTGGGCTAGCAGGAGCGGGAATTTCATAGGCAAATTCTCGGGTTCCTTGTTACGTCCGTCGTAGGAAGCAAGCCAGGTGGTCGTTTTTGGATTAAAGGCTACGTGTAAAGCGAACTTTGACAAGCGCGCCTCAATGTAACGTGCAGCCGCTGCACCATCACCCGTCAAAGTATTCCCCCAGTTTCCTTGACAATCGATCATGAGGTCCTTCTGCCCGATTTGCACCAAAGCATCGCCTATCGAAGCATCGCCGTGGGGATGGTACTTCATGGTATTCCCAATGATGTTGGCCACTTTGTTGTAGCGCCCGTCCTCCATTTCGCGCATGGAATGCAGTATGCGCCGTTGAACCGGTTTAAGGCCATCTTGCAAGGAGGGAACAGCGCGTTCCAAAATCACATAGCTAGCGTAATCCAAGAACCAATTTTCGTAGAGGCCGTTCACGGGAACAATGGTCTCATCGATCTTTTTGTTCTCAAACGGATTGTGCTCTTCCGACGGGTTTTGATCCTCGATTTCTTCTGCCATGGCTATGCTACTTCTAATTCTTGTGCATCGCTTTCCCCTTGCGTTGCCTCATCCTTTTCAACCCGTAGGTTGTCAATAATAAACTCTTGCCGCTCGGGCGTATTTTTCCCCATAAAATAGGATAGAATCGAATCGATGGAGGCTTCTTTACTCAACAGGACTGGTTCGAGCCGAATGTCTGCCCCAATGAAGTGCACAAATTCGTCGGGAGAAATTTCGCCGAGTCCCTTAAATCGGGTAATCTCCGGTGCTTTACCCAATTCTTGTATAGCATTCCTGCGTTCTTCCTCGGAGTAGCAATAGAGTGTTTTTTTCTTATTGCGAACACGAAATAGCGGTGTTTGAAGCACATACACATGGTTTCGTTTCACTAAATCTGGGAAAAATTGAAGAAAAAAAGTCAACAAAAGCATTCGAATGTGCATACCATCTACGTCGGCATCGGTAGCAATCACAATGCGATTATAGCGTAGGTTATCCAAATCTTCCTCAATATCCAAGGCCGCTTGGACAAGGTTAAATTCTTCGTTCTCGTACACAATTTTTTTAGTTAACCCATACACGTTCAACGGTTTTCCTCGAAGGGAGAAAACGGCTTGTGTATTCACATCGCGAGATTTAGTAATGGATCCACTGGCAGAATCACCTTCGGTAATGAACAGGGTGGTTTCTTCGCGCCGCGGATCTTTTTCATCGGTTAGGTGAATTCTACAATCCCTTAATTTTTTGTTGTGAAGACTGGCTTTTTTCGAACGATCGCGCGCAATCTTGCGGATACCGGCGAGCTCTTTTCGCTCACGTTCGGCTTGTTTGATTTTTTTCTCAAGCGTTTCGGCTACCTCCGGGTTTCGGTGCAAGTAATTATCCAGCTTATCTTTGAGGAAATCGTTCACGAAGGCGCGCATGGACTTACCGTTGGGTTCGATTTCCTGGGAACCGAGTTTTGTTTTGGTTTGTGATTCAAACACAGGCTCCATGACTTTCACAGAAATCGCTGCCACAATGGATTGTCGGATATCCGATGCCTCGTAATTCTTGTTGTAAAAATCCCGAATCACCTTCGCCACCGACTCCCGAAACGCGCTTTGGTGGGTTCCTCCTTGGGTGGTGTGCTGTCCGTTTACAAACGAATAGTAATCTTCACCATAGGTGCGCCCATGGGTGAAGGCCACTTCAATGTCTTCGTCTTCTAAATGAATGATGGGATAGAGCGGATCCCCGTCCATGTTGTTTTCCAACAAATCTTTAAGTCCGTCTTTCGATTGGAACTTTTCTCCGTTCAAGTGGATGCTCAATCCTCGGTTGAGGTAGCAATAATTCCACATCATCTTTTCAAGATAGGCCGTTTTGTAGGCAAACTTCTTGAACACCTGTTCGTCGGGAATGAACTCTACATAGGTTCCGTTTTGCTCGTCACTCGTTTCCAGTTCCGACTCCAACACGAGGTCGCCCATCGCGAAGGAGGCCGACTTTTTTTGTCCATCACGCACGGCATATACCATAAAATGGGAAGAAAGTGCGTTCACGGCTTTGGTACCTACTCCGTTCAATCCTACGGATTTTTTAAACGCTTTTGAATCGTATTTACCTCCGGTATTCATTCGAGAAACAACTTCCACCACCTTGCCCAGGGGAATACCTCTCCCAAAATCGCGCACGGAAACAATTCCATCCTTGACTTTGACTTCAATGCGCTTTCCATTACCCATGACAAATTCATCAATGCAATTATCGATGACTTCTTTCACAAGAATGTAAATCCCATCATCGGCAGCGGCACCATCACCCAACTTCCCAATGTACATTCCCGGACGAAGCCGGAT
>RFQF01000130.1 GCA_009925805.1 Flavobacteriia bacterium
AATTAAAACGGATAAATACACCAAGGCGATAGGGTTTGCGTTCAATTCGCTTTCCATGCCGTTGGTCATTCCGATGGCGGAAATCACCGAATCAAAACTAAAAACAAAGTCAACGAGAACAATTTGAAAAATAATTTTTTCAAATGACAGATGCGTATTTTGGTTTTGTTTACTTTGTTTAGTCATACCTTGGCGCAATTCTTTGGTACTTTTGTAGATTAAGAATAATCCTCCTAACAGCAACACCAAATCTTTGTAGTTAAAATCACCAAACCAAGGTTCATAAATGGGGTTCAGTATGTGCACTATAAAACTTAATAGCCCCAAAAGGATGAATCTAATCAATAAAGCTAAGGAAAGGCCTAAATTTCGCGCTTTGGTTTTTAGGTGCTCTAATTTTAATTTGTTGGTAACTATGGAGATAAATATAATGTTATCAATTCCAAGTACGACCTCCAAGAGCGACAATAAAATCAAGTAAAGCCAACCTTGATACAGGTAAAATATTTCAACGTATTGCATCATGATACAAAGGTATAAATATCCTTGAATGCGAAAGAAGGAACCGTTGTGTGGATGAGCAGCTTCCAAATACTTGGGGCCTTGAGCAGCGTCTTTCGCTCCGTCAATTATTCTGAAAATGCCTCCACCGTGATTGTTTATTAATAAAATTTTCAAGCGTGGAGCTAAGGCTTTCAACTGCAATGCGTTGGAGTCGTATAGAAAGGAAATGTCCCCGATAATGAGTACATTCAGGCGATCGTCTTGAGAAGCATATCCAAGTGCCGTGCTCATGCTTCCATCAATACCGCTTGTACCTCGGTTTGCAAAATAGGTACATCCTTTAATCGGATCAAACAGTTGCGCATATCGAATGACGGAACTGTTGGCCAGGTGAATCACCGTTCCTTCGGGAACCCACGAGAAAAACGATTGATATCCATGAAAATCTGTAAGATGTGCCGATGAAACTTTGAATTGATTGAATTTGTCTTTCGTTAGGTAATCGATTTGTTTCCATTTGGAACGATAATCGAACGAAGTCTTTTCAATGCCCGCTTCGTACAATTTACGAAAAAATGCAGCAGGTTCACACACCATCGAATGCGTCAGTTGTTGATAGGTATCCATTTCGGTAAATGCAAGGCCAATCCTTACGTGCGCTAACAAGTTTACCTTGCGCAACCAAGCTTTAATGCGTTTTGATACGATAGGGCCGCCAAGGCTCAGAAGTACCTCCGGCTGGTAGTGTTCGATGGTGCTTTCGGGCAGAGCGTTCAAGGAACGATCGATGCATGCATTGAAGAATTCGGAAGGCAAATTCGAAATGTTTTCGGTCAACACGGCTACGTTGGGTAGGGTGGCAAATTGTTCCAACGCCTCCAAAAGCCCGGCATGCTCGGCCATTTGTCCGCACACCACTAAGATTTTCTTACCTCGCATCAAAGCAGCTAATTCCTCAATAGTCTTTGGGTTAGGTTCATGATTTCTATGGATCGAGATGCTTCGATGAAAATGCTGGATTTTCTCCGTCGTTTGATACAACGGTTCGGATAGCCCTAAATTCAGATGAACAGGTCCCTCATGAACCAAGGCATGCATCATCAGCGCTGTTTCACGCTGATAAGGCCATAAATAATCTTCCATGACGGAGCAATCTTCGAGGTGGACAAATCGATGAACAAACCCCTGAAAGAGATGCTGTTGCCGAAGAGTTTGCCCGTCTCCTTGGTCGGTCCATGCACTGGGTCTGTCGGCTGAAATAATCCATAAGGGTATGGAACGGTAATAGGCCTCGGTTACCGCAGGCAGATAATTCGCAAGGGCGGATCCCGAGGTGCAGCACAACGCCACCGGTTTACCGGTTTTTTCGGCTAAACCTAAGGCAAAAAAACCCGCGGAACGTTCGTCGTGAATTACAAAGGTTTCAATTGCGGGATGCAAATCAGCACTTAGGGCTAAGGGCGCATTTCGAGATCCAGGCGAAAAAACCCAATGGATAATGCCGTGAGCAACGCCCTGGTCTATCGTTAGCTGCACGATCCATTTGTCGCTCGTCGTCATAGGTTAAAAGTACTCAATTAAGGAACGTTAATAGGGTATTGCTTTTATTTTCGGTTTCGATCCATTCCGATTCAGGATCAGAATCCGCCGTGATTCCTGCGCCAACGTAGGCATGAAGGACTCCATCCATCACCTGACCGCAACGAAGGTTAACAAAACAATGCGTGTCGTGTTCTCCGAAGAAACCAATGATTCCCGTATACAACTCACGCTCATGTTTTTCTAAGGTATTCAGCGATTCTCGGGCAAGTTTTGTTGGAATTCCGCATACTGCCGGAGTAGGGTGTAACTGTGTGATGATTTGACGCTCCAGGTTCTTGGAGGTTTCAAACCAAAGATCCGTGCGTAAATGGGTAACAGGTCCTGCGGCATGATTGTAGGGCCCTTCTTTTTCAAACGGGATTTGGAGATCTCGAAGCATCTCTTCGATGTACTCCGTTACAATTCGTTGTTCTACGATTTCTTTCGATTGCCAATTAACCACTTCCGCACTGGAACGAGTTCCTGCCAAGGACATTAAAAAGTAAATGTCTTCAACGCGCCGCAACAATATCTCAGGACTCGCGCCAATCCACTCGCCCAATTGATGGTCGTTGAAATGATAAACGAAAGCCGAGGGATACGCTTCGCACAACGTTTCAAACAATTCCGATGGCGTTGTGTTTCCCATCGATTTGCTGATGACCCGAGAGATGACCAATTTTACGAGCCCTAATTGCTGTATTCCCTGCTTTACCTTTCGAACCATTTGAATAAAAGAAAGGCGATTTATGTTATGCGGTGCTATTTTCCTGGGGTGAACGATGGTGCGTGGACGATTGTTTGGCTGAAATTTGTAATATGCTGAACCTTTGAAATTACTGACAATAAATCCCTTTAATTCCCTCGATGAAGCTTGGATAAACATACCTTTTTCACGAACGATTTCTTTTCCTGGGATTCGGTACTGTAACATTTTCGGTTACTTTTTAATGCGCATAATAGTCAAACGTCCCGTGCAAACCAATTGTTCAGTTTCCATTTCATGCACATCCACATTCCAAACGTGGGTTGAGGATCCCGGGTGCACCAAGGTTCCAGTCGCAATGACGGTTCCTTGTCGGACCGCCTTTAGATGCTCCGCATGAATCGCCAATCCTACGGGTCTTTCACCCGTTCCTTGAGCCATAAGAAAACTGCCAAACGAACCCACCGTTTCAATCAATGCCGCTGAAGCACCGCCGTGTAATATACCCATGGGTTGATGCGTGCGGTGATCCACTGGCATGCTGAATCGAAGAAACCCGGAACCAAGTTCGATGCACTTGATACCTAAAGTTTCCATAAGCGTGTTATGGTTGAGCGCATTAACTTCTTCCAAGGTGAATTGACCAAAATTCATGGCGTAAAAGTAGCGAAAAATCAAGATTACTTCGACGTAGCACCTCGATGATCCCACCCGCAAAAAAAAAACATAGATGCAGCATTCTTGGGTTTAAATGTTATCCTTAATTTGGTGGAAAAACACGACCATGGTAAAAATTACGTTGATCCTGATGCTTCTTGTGGGGAGCTACACCTTTGGGCAATCTCAAACCGAAATGAATCAAGAGGCCTTGAAATCCTACCAGATAGCGGATGCAGAAATGACCGTCATTTATAAGGACTTAATGAAGTCTTTGGGCCAAACCGAGAAAAATTATTTACTCACGGCGCAACGGGCCTGGATATCCTACAAGGAAGCCCATTGTAAAGCGATTGCATACCAATACGACGGTGGATCGATGCAGCCAATGGTGCAATGCGCTTGTTTAGAAACCCTTACGCGTGAACGAATCCAACAATTAAATGCCTATAATCCGTAAGGGATTAACGGGTATAAACGTAATACAAGATATTCGCTCCCATTTTTAACGCTTGCTGTCGTTTTTCCTCGGGATCGTTATGCACACGTTGGTCTTCCCAACCGTCGCTCAGGTCGGTTTCATAGGTGTACAACAGGACCAGCCTTCCTTCGTGAAATAAGCCAAAAGCTTGAGGACGTTTGCCGTCGTGCTCGTGTATTTTGGGTAATCCTCCCAGTTTGTAATGTACCGAAAACAGTTCATGATTCGAAGGCAGTTCTTGCAAATCATATTCGGGAAAGACCTTTTTGATTTCACTTCGAATATATTCATCCATTCCGTAGTTGTCGTCGATGTGCAAAAATCCTCCCGCAAGCAGATATTCCCGCAAATTCATGGCCTCTGCGCGTGAAAAAACCACGTTTCCATGACCGGTCATGTGTACGAAGGGGTATAGGTAAATATCCTTGGATCCCACCTCAACATAAGGAACTTCCTTCGAAATTTGCGTCCCTAAATTTTGGTTGCAAAATTGGGCTAAATTGGGGAGTGCTGTTGGATTCGCGTAGTAATCCCCTCCGCCGCTATATTTTAGTACCGCCACTTTGTAGGTTGCTGTATTCTGCGAATAGCCAAAATATACCAGGCTAAGGGCTAAGCAAAAGAATCCATGTTTCATCGCGAAACAAAGATACGTTTTTGGTTTCATCCTCGAAGTGCTTTGGTATGCTTTTCCGTTTTGTGTAAAAAAAATCCAAACCCCCTGTGCTTGAGCAGGATTTTCAAGTAATTTTACGCGCCCTCTGTGGGATTTTCAAAGTCGGAATTTATGCCCAAAAATACTTCTATTAAATCGGTGCTCATCATTGGTTCAGGACCGATTATCATTGGTCAGGCCTGCGAGTTCGATTACTCCGGTTCCCAAGCAGCCCGTTCCTTGCGAGAGGAAGGAATTGAAGTTATCTTGATTAATTCGAATCCTGCAACTATCATGACGGATAAATTGGTCGCAGATCATGTGTATTTGATGCCCTTAGAAACCGAAAGTATTGTTGAGATATTGCAGAAACACACGGTGGATGCCGTTCTTCCTACGATGGGAGGACAAACCGCGTTGAATTTATGCATTGCTTGCGACGAGTTGGGGATATGGTCTGAAAACAAGGTTCAAATTATTGGTGTCGATATCAAAGCCATTGAAATCACCGAAAATCGCGAGGCTTTTCGCGCATTGATGCTGCAAATCGATGTGCCTATGGCGCCGCAGAAAACCGCAAAATCCTTTCTCGAGGGAAAAGAAATCGCCCAAGAATTTGGCTTTCCCCTTTGCATACGTCCAAGCTATACATTAGGTGGCTCAGGAGCTTCTATACTTTACAAACCCGACGAATTTGACAGCCTGTTAGAACGCGGATTAGAACTTTCACCGATTCATGAAGTGATGATCGATAAAGCCTTGATTGGATGGAAGGAATATGAGTTGGAATTGTTGCGCGACGACAACGATAACGTGGTGATTATCTGTTCTATTGAGAACTTTGACCCTATGGGAATCCACACAGGAGATTCCATTACCGTTGCTCCTGCCATGACCTTGTCCGATACCACTTTTCAGCGCATGCGTAACATGGCCATTCGCATGATGCGGTCCATTGGAAACTTTGCCGGAGGTTGCAATGTGCAGTTCGCGGTGTCCCCCGATCAGCAAGAGGATATTATTGCCATCGAAATCAACCCTCGAGTTTCACGTTCATCGGCGCTGGCCTCCAAGGCGACCGGATATCCGATTGCCAAAATCGCCTCGAAACTTGC
>RFQF01000014.1 GCA_009925805.1 Flavobacteriia bacterium
CGCGCACGAAAGAGGTACACCTTTACTTGAGAAGGATTCAATGCCAATATGGCACCAATTTCCTCGTAGCTGTAGCCTTCGAGGTCCCTCAGAAGCAAGATGCTTTTCTGCAAGGGGGGAAGCATGCTCACGGTTTTCTCAATAATCTCATTCGATTCAAAAGAAAAACGATCCTCCGCACCGCTGGTTTCAAGCTGAATGGATTGCATGTAGGAAAGGCGATTACGACGCTTGATGAAATTCAACATCGTGTTGTGGGCGCAGGTATATAGCCACCCTTTGACCTTCGCTACTTCAATCTTTTCGGCATGAATCCAAAGCTTTTCAAAAACATCTTGCACTACATCTCGGGCATCGTCGGCCGAGCCTAAAAAATTGAGGGCATACCTCAACAGGCCCACCTGATTTTCCCGTACAATGTTCGTGTAAACGTTTTGCTCCAAAACTTGCAGTTTCAATTAAAAACAATTCTCCAATAGGGAAAGTTACACAATCCTATTCGATGTGCGAAAAATATCGAATTATTTGAATAAACGTTGGGTTCAATCGAATAAAGGGTCATGTTTACCGAAAATTTATGAGGTCGGTTGTTTTCTAAAAATTCGATATCTGTTGGAAAGTACCTTGAATCCTTAGGGTAGGGGTAATGTAGGATTATGTTACCTTTGAGACGAATATTGGGTAAAATTATGAAGGTTTTTATTGTTGAAAGCGGTTCTACCAAGAGCGATTGGATTTTATTAGAAAACGGCATTCAGGTTAGCGAATATGCCACTTTGGGGTTCAATCCTTTTTTTTGTACTTCGGAATTTATCGTTCAGGAGTTGTATAAGAACGAGGGACTGAGCGCTCATGCGAACGACGTGCAAGAAATTTATTTTTATGGTTCGGGTTGTTCGAGTGCAATCCAAAACGAGGTCATCCGCACGGGGTTAACAAGCGTGTTTCCGTCTTCTCAGGTAAATGTCGATCACGATTTAGTTGCTTGCGCTTATGCTACTTACCAAGGACATCCCGCAATATCCTGCATCCTGGGTACGGGTTCTAATTCCTGTTATTTTGATGGTGAAAAAGTCACGGAGGTTGTGCCTGCATTGGGGTATATTTTGGGGGATGAAGGCAGCGGTTCCTACTTTGGAAAACGTCTTTTGACCACCTACCTCTACCATCAATTGCCTGGGCACGTGGCAAAGGATTTTGAAACGACCTATGGATTCGACAAACAAGCAATTCTCGACCGGGTATATTTGCAGCCCAATCCCAATGTATTTATTGCCTCGTTTATGCCTTTTATTGCTAAGCACAGCGAGGATCCTTTTTTCCAAACCTTGATCATTGATGGATTTAGGTGTTTTATGGAGGCACATGTATGCTGTTATCCGAACTACAAGGAGGCGGAATTGCATTTTGTGGGAAGCATTGCAGGCATTTTTCAAGCCTCTTTATATCAGGCAGCGCAATCTCTTGGTTTGACGATTACCTCCGTAGTGGGAAAACCCGCCGAAGGATTGGTGAATTACCACCTGAAGTACCTATTGAAATCCTAAATTTCCAGTTTAAGTTTCTAATTTAATCGCAGATACGACCGAAATGCTTGTCGTTGTGGAAATGTTGGTCTAACGCTTCGAATTCTTTAAGCATTTCAGGACTGGGTTTTTGCTGTTGTAATTCACGTAAATCAGGCTGTCCTGCATCTACCCAAGCCGAGTACCAGATGGAACCTACCCCTAAAATGGCTGCTTTTAATCGGCGCTCCACCATGCCATTCAACATTTGATGGTATGCCGCGCAAAATTCTCGAGAATAGGTAGAGATGGTGGTGTTTCCGCGTTGCTCGTAGCTGTATTTTCGGTCCGACGGAAAGGTTTTCGTGAGTTCTTTTTCCATCCTAAGCACGGAATCTAGTGCGTGGTGGGATCCTTTTACGGCCTCCCAACAAAAGGTTTGGGCATCACGCAGGTAATAGGCTTTCCCTACAAAATAATCGTAGTTCTCCGCGTTTATTTCCACCAAACGACTCTCCCAAAGACCGTGAATGCCTTTTTGTCCAGTTAATTGACCGTTGTAGTTTTCCGTAGTGTGAAGCGGCACGTGAGCATCGCCGATATAATGACCAATTTCCGCGGAGTATTTCAAGATTAGGTCTACATTCTTATTCTCAAAAGCTTTTTGCAATTTGTATTTGACGTTAATAATGTTCCAAGGAACAATTCCGTAACTTCTGAGGGTGTCTTCGGTATATTTAGCCACCGCATCTTTCCAATATTTAGGTAAAATGAGGAACGGATCTTCCCCCGGTTTGTAGTAATGATCTAAATCGATATAGTGGCATTCTGCCTCGCCCTCAACCGCGTACCTTCGCATGTCAGGATCGACCGCATGATCGGTTAGAAACTCTATATTATCCTTGTAGAATCCAAAAATTTGAGGAGGTAGGGTGAAAACAGCAATGCGGTTAATGCGCTTATGACCAAAGAACCCCCATTGAGGTTTTGAAGTCTTGTCAGGTTGATACGACAGCAAAAAAGGAACCGACGAAATAACCAACAAGCAAAGGCTACGCTTTAACCAATTTACCATTTTTAAGAATCGGAATGACGTCCGTTTGATTAGGGGTTAAACAAAATTTTATATCCTCATTCAAATTTAGGTTTTTTAATCGACGTCTATGTGAACTCGACTTTAAATATCCCAGGTAATTATCTTTGGCAGAGAGAAATAGGTATTTTGCGGCGATGGAAGAGTCTTCGATGGACGTATAATTCCCTGTTGTGATGAGAAAATCGCATATGGCTCCTGCGCAAATGGTATCTTCCAGGTTAAATTTATCCTGCCAGCCGGAGCATAAGCAAAGAATATCTCCGTCCTGTTTAAGTAACCAATGGCAAAGGGCCTCTAAATTCAAAAATGACCCAACAACGACCGAGGGGGCATCTTTAGCCACATCTAAGGATTTGGTTCCGTTGGTGGTGGTGAGGACAATTTCCTTTCCACGAAATTCCTCTTTCATGTACGAAAAAGGCGAATTTCCAAAATCAAATCCTTCTACAATTTGTCCTTTGCGCTCCGCACCCGCTAAATATCCTTGTTGCTTGTAATGGAGTGCCTCTTCGATCGTAGGCACTGGAATAATGGCTGCGACACCGTATTCAAATGCGGTGCAAATGGCGGAGGTGGCCCTCAAGACATCGATCACCACTACGGTTTGAAACTCGTCCTTGAAATAGGGGAACTCCCCCGGCGTAAAACAGACCTCCACACGTTTTCTAAAATCCATGATGCGGTAAAGGTAAGGAAAAGTGGTTAGAGAAATTCTTTCGGTTATTTTTGCAATAAAAAAGTATGCACAACGAAGCCTTTCAGGAAATAATTGAATACCGTCGTTCCAACAGGAAATTTGACCCCCAAATCGAAGTGCCTGAAGCGGTTATGCAACGCAGTTTAGAGCGCGCCACACTTGCTCCTAACAGCAGCAATATGCAATTGTGGGAGTTTCATTGGATCCATGATAGAAAAATGATCGAGGAATTCGTGCCCTTGTGTTTAGGGCAAAGTGCGGCGAAAACGGCGAAAGAACTCGTGGTATTCGTAACCCGCAGGGATTTATATAGGCAGCGTGCCCGCTGGAACCGAGCCCAAATTTTGAACCATACAGGAAAGCGCGAACCCAGTGTTTTTGAAAAAAATGGCATGGACTATTACGGTAAAGTGATGCCGCTTTTGTACGGTCGAGATATTTTTGGGATTCATACCCTGATACGATCAAGTGTTTGTTTCTTCGGAGGATTGTTCAAGCCTTTTATGCGATTTAGCGGAAGAACCGACCAACGCATCATGGTGCATAAGTCCTGTGCTTTGGCGGCGCAAACCTTCATGCTTTCGATTGCCGCAGAAGGCTTTCATACTTGCCCCATGGAGGGGTTTGACAAGTGGCGGGTACGACGCAAGCTCGGATTGCCTTGGGGAGCCGAGATCAATATGATTATCGCGGTAGGAAAAGGAACCGAAGCAGGAATATGGGGCCCTCGGTTTCGGGTAGCTAATTCAGAAGTAATTTTTAAATACTAAGAGTGAGCATTCCTCAAATATACGATGGGAGAAAAAAAACATAAAGCCATATTAAATTAGAGATTTTATGATGGCATTGATGTTAGTACCTATCGTATATTCTCGTCGGTGGCCTCTTCGGTTTTTAGAATCTCATTATTTAAATTCTTGGTATATAATTTTTTTCCCAAAACGCATTTGTAATTTCCGTAGTCCTCTTCAATGCTTTCGTATTCAAAAGGAATTAACACATTATTCGCCGCATCGATAACTCCGTATTTGTAGGTTCCTCCATCGGCGCAAGTAGCTGCAATCACAAATTGATTGTCAGTTCCTTGTATATCACAGTACGTAGGTTTAATCAACCATCCGCCTAATTCATTCAATAATCCCCACTTCCCGTTTTCGGTTTTAACCCCGATAAGTACAGTTCCATAGAAATATTCGGGAAGACTTATGCCTACTGCACCTTCCAATGGATCGTATTTTTTCGAATGGGTGTTAAACAAGGTGTATTTACCGTCCGTTTGACTGAAAAAGAGGGAATCGCTTAAAGCCACAATGGATTGAGCATTTTGAATCAATAATTTCCCTTGTTTATCGATTAAATCGAAGCCATTGAAGTCCATATAAGTACCTATGAAAAAATCCGATTCATTTTCAATTTTGGCATACTTGTAATCGGCTAATTTTTTACCTTGAACATTGCAAAGACCATAAATTCCTCCGGTTGGATAGCCGTATTCGTCTTTCGTAACTTCTTTCCCTATGAGGTAGGTTTTTTCATCCTCATTGTACGAATACCCTAATTCATCAATAAAATTGGCCTCCTTATCGGTCATAATCTTGAGGGAAGGAAAATGCATTAAGTAGGCAAATCCATCTAAATCAGTGACCGATAAAATGCTATCGTTTTTAAATTCAATTTCTTTAAATTTAAGCGGGGTTAAGGTGTCTCCGTTTCTGCTGATAACTCCCCAATTACCCCCTTCAACATCCATATTTCCATAGTAGCTTTCCTTTGCGCTGCCGTAGATATTCGCCAGGTATAAATCTTTTCTATCATAAAGACCTGAACTTTTTATGTAAGAAAATCTGGGCTTTAAAATAACATTTCCAAATCCATCCACCAAACCAAACTTGTTATTTAATGAAACGGTATAGTCGTTACTATTATAGTCTTGTTCAACAAAGTCATAACGAATGGGAACTTGTATTTTTCCGGTAGAGGCTTCTATTACACCGTATTTTTTAGTGGATGCTTGTTCGTTAACGATAGAAACAATGCAAGAACCATCGTTGCATTCGATGTTATCGTACAAAATTTCGGTTAGTTTATTTCCTTCTAGGGTAAGAAGGCCCCACTTCCCGTTTTTCTTCACTTTCAACATTAAGTCGTTTCCATAACCAACCGTTTCAATATCTTCATAGGTCATTGGAATAACTTGTTTTCCTGATGCGTTATAGATTCCAAAAACACCTCCACTAGGTTTACCATAACCTTCGTCTTTCCCGCCAATTTGCACCAAGCAATACCCTCCGTCTATGTTATCCAAGTAAGTAAAGGACTCCGTGGATCCTTCGGGGTTCTTAAGCACCGGTTTAAGCTCTTCATTATAAGCAGTCCAAGTTCCTTTGGATTTTATGAGAAGTAATTTTTCGTCGCTGTATGAAGATGGAACCGTATAATCTTCAATAACATCGGGAAGTACTTTATTTCCATTAAAATCGATAAGTTGATAAACCGAGGGTTTATACTCATAATTATCGAAATCATCCTCGGAGTTCTTTTTACCTTTTTTCTTCGACTTTTTTTCTTTTATTTCGGGTTGAACCAACAGATATTTGTCAAAAACGGTATAGTAATAGACGTATGCGTATGTACTTTTACCAATTGCTTTTCCTTCAGAATTGAATAATGCATATTGATCCTTGAAGTTTTCAGTAGAAAAAATGTATTTATCGCATCCAATTTCAAGGGTGTTGACTTCTTTGTAGGCTATCGGTATTATCGTCTTTAGTTGCTGGTCTAGATATCCCCGTTTACCTTTTAATGTAACTTTATAACCGATCGTTTTGCTGTAATCCTCGGAACTTCTTACAGATTCCATAGCATCGTACGACGTAGTACCAACCATGGTTCCATTTTTTTCAATTAGGTACTTTTTCAGAAACATATCTTCAACGAGGTATTTTCCATCATTAAGTCCTTCAATCTCACGGTATTTTAATGGAATAAGGGTTTTATATTGTTTGTCTATCAACCCCTTATAACCTCCTTGCTGAACGGTAAATCCATGGTCGTTGTTGTCAATTGATTGATAAAACGGAGTTAACGCAACACCGGATAAATTGTAAAGTTGGTAGGATTGGTTTTCGCTTTCAGTTTTTACAATTCCAGGTAGGTCATAAAAATAATCTAAATCCTTAAACTTAATGGGAAGGATTATTTTATCTTGTCGTGTTACTAATCCGAAAAAATCACCCACTTGAACTTTATATAAACTGTCGGAATACCCGAATTTATCTACGTAATCGTATTTTGCAGGTATCATGGTTTTTCCAGTTTTATCGATTAAACCATATTTAGCTCCTTCAATCTTCCCGTAGCCCACACTGTTATTTCCGCCAATGGCAAAAACGGCATACCCTGCATCATCAAAATCCTCCAAATAGCTGTAGTTTTGAGAAACCTGTTTACCCTTGGTGTCGGTTAGAAAATAATTGCTGCGTTTTTTTAGGTCTTGTGCAGTAAACAACGCACCCTTTAATAGGAAAGTAGTAACGATTACGGAAAGTAGTAGTTTCATAAATAAAGTTTTAACAAATGTATTCAATTAATTATATTTACTCAGAAAAAAATAGAAAAATGAGTAATAATCGATGGTTTTCAATGTTAGTTCTTTCCGTTATAGTTCTTGCCTTGGGATTCGTTGTTTTTCTGGATTTCCGATCACCTAAAAATATGGAGTTATCAACGGAAGCAACCTCTTCCTTGAAGGGTTTAGGTTGTATATTGAATAACAATAAGTTACAAAAGGAACATTTGTTCCAGTTTACAAAAAAATCTGGAGGTATATCCGTTATGAATAATACCATGTTATCATCTTACTCCCTAGAGGACTACCTTCCCGAAATTGGAGACCAAGGAGACGTAGGTTCCTGTGTAGGTTGGGCCACAGCGTATTATGGATTGACCATTGTGAAGCGGCTTGAACATGGAAAGGATTACCCAGCGTTTTCGCCACTGAGTGTTTTCAATCGTTTTTGCTATTTAAAGAAATTTGATCCTTGTAATGGTGGCTCGTACATTGATGGCTGCCTTAGTTTATTAGTTACTAAAGGATGCCCATTGGTTGAAGAATATGATAAACCGAATTGCAGCGTTGACGCCAACACCAAGCGCTACAACGATTGTTTATTCAGTTTTGAACGACTTCAACAAAATAATGTCAATCAATTAAAATTATCCTTGGCAAACAATTGTCCTGTAGTGATCGGACTAGAAGTTTTTCAAGGTGGACTTGGTAATACTTTAAATTCGAAATTTTTGGATTCCAATGGAGTTGCGAAGATGGAGATTTTTAGAAACTCCAGATATCCCGTTGGAGGTCACGCTTTATGCATTGTTGGGTACGACGACCAACTTGGGGGTGGAGCTTTTAAAATCGCTAATAGTTGGGGGAAAAATTGGGGCAAATCGGGTTTCTTTTGGTTGCGTTACCGGGATTTGGATATGGTTCGCTGTGCGTATTCGTTAATGCCTAATAGTTTATTGATTAATAAGGAAACGAAGTTTTTGTTCAAGACATTAGCGTTGAGTATTACGAATGAAACTGCCAAGAATCAATATGTCGCAGTGGGTTACGAAGTAAACCAAGGGATAGAAACAAAAGGCTGGTTTTTAATTGAAGCGGGCATGTCAAGAGTCATTAATATTGCTCCAAGAAAGTCCAATAGTGTCTATTACATCACCATGGACGAAAATGGGACTATTCAGGATGGAAGTGACAAAAGTTTGTCGTTAAAAATGAAATCTTTTGATATATCTGCCTCTGATGAGGCGAACAGCGAAGTAAGTAAACACGCATTTTCCTTATGGATTCCTTCCAACAAAAAGCAGATCCAAGCAATGAAAATTACTGGAAGCAGCAAAGTACAACTTTCGGAAAATTAACCCATACTTCCTACTAACCAAAATTTCTCTGGATAAATTAAAGGTTATTTTTAAGCACTTTCCTTAGCGGTGGATTAAACATATTACCATTAACGGATGCACATAAGGCTTTATGTTACGCTAATAACTCAAAATCACTGGCAAATTTCTCGGTTATAAAAATATGCTCTTGGTATTGCGAAATTAGGCTTCTTCTTATTTTTTCTCCAATTCGATGATACGCGCCTTCAGCGCCTCAATTTCCAATTCCTGGGCTTTGATGGCTTCAACCAATACAGGAATCACCTCAATATAACCTACTGTTTTCAAGGTTTCATGACCCTTCGTAGAAGGATTCAATCGCGTTGAATAGTAAGGGATATTCTTGGTTTTCACAATCTCTGGCATAACTTGTTCTACTTCTTGCGCAATGAAACCATACGTTGTCCCTTCTTTTAACCCTAAGCCAGCGTATTCGTCTAATTTGTGCTCGTAGGTTACGCCTCGTAAACCTTTAATAATATCAAGCGGTTTGTTAATGGTCTGAATGTTTTTCTTGATTTTTTGGTCGGAGGCAGATCCAAAATATCCCGTGTAACCAAGATCATTTAAGAAAAGTCCGCCCCAACCAGCACCGGCCGATGGCAGACTACCAATAACACCGCACGCACTGGTATTTGAACTTGATCCTCTTACGCCTGAGCTGCTTCCGGATGTTCCTGCATGCTCACCTTGCACTGCTGCGTATGCCGTGGCATTTCCAGCAAAAATATATCCATATAGACCTGACCCATCGTTCGATGAATAACCGTTAATACACCACGGCAAGGTAGCTGTTGATACCCCGCCAACAAGGTCTCCCGTGAAATTGCCCTGTGCTGTAGATGCCCCAAAAAAGATCTCTCCCGTGTTGGCAAAGCGAGCACGCAGCGAATTGTTGGCATAAATATCAAAATTGTAATTTCCAAGTGTTCCTACAAGTAAACCTGCACTTGAAGTATTTCCACCAATCAATAAAGCCTTAGCAGTAGAATTCACGGTTTGCGGAGCGGTAGTCACCGTGGTTAAAGTACCGTCTCCAGTAAAATTACTCGAAGAAATGGTCCACGTAGGTCCCTGTGCACCTGTCGCACCTGTTGGCCCAGCCGGCCCTTGTGCGCCCGTCGCACCAGCAGGTCCTGTCGCACCTGCAGGTCCTTGTGGGCCAGCTGCACCTGTTGGCCCTTGTAGACCAGTGGCACCCGTAGCTCCGGCGGGGCCAGTTGCGCCCGTTAATCCCGTAGGACCTTGTGCACCCGTAGGACCGGCAGGACCCGTTGCTCCTTGAGGACCCACCAAGGAAGTGCCATTAGGCCAAGTACCATTCGCTTTTGGACCATAGAGCATGTTCGTAGCCGTATTGATGTAAAAATCTCCGTTCGTTCCTACTGCGTTCGTAGGGGCCACGATGCCATTGAGTACCGCAGTACCGTTGGTTCCTGATGTTCCTTGCGGGCCCGTAGCACCTTGCGGTCCCGTAGCACCCGTGGGTCCAGCGGGTCCTGTGGGTCCTGTGGCTCCTGTTAATCCTGTAGCTCCTTGCGGGCCAGTAGCTCCTGTTGGACCTGCAGGTCCAGTGGCTCCTGTTAATCCTGTTGCACCTTGGGGGCCTGCAGCTCCCGTTGGCCCAGCCGGTCCTGCCGGACCCGTTGCACCTGCAGGGCCCGTAGCGCCGAGTAAGGAAACTCCGGCAGGCCATGTTCCGTTAGCTTTGGGTCCAAATAATTGGTTCGTGGCTGTGTTGATGTAAAAATCACCGTTGTTTCCTACGGCGTTAGTGGGGTTAACGACGCCATTTAGCATCGAGGTACCTGCGGGTCCTGCTACGCCGGTAGCTCCTGTTGGACCCGCCGGTCCTGCCGGACCTGTGGCGCCAGCTGGCCCTGTAGCCCCTGCTGGCCCTTGTAAACCTGTTGCTCCCGTTGGCCCAGCTGGTCCTGCCGGACCCGTTGCACCTGCAGGGCCCGTAGCGCCGAGTAAGGAAACTCCAGCAGGCCATGTTCCGTTGGCTTTAGGTCCAAATAATTGATTCGTGGCTGTGTTGATGTAAAAATCACCGTTGTTTCCTACGGCGTTAGTGGGGTTAACTACGCCATTAAGCATCGAGGTACCTGCTGGACCGGCTACGCCGGTAGCTCCTGTTGGACCCGCTGGTCCTGCTGGACCTGTAGCTCCTGCTGGACCTGTGGCTCCTGCTGGACCAGCCACACCCGCAGATCCTTGTGCACCTTGAATGTTTCCCGTAAGAATCCAAGTCGTAGAACTGGATTTGTAATACACATCTCCTGTTTGCGTATTCAGGTAAAAATCTCCCATCGTTCCCAAGGCGGAGGCAGGAACAGTAGTACCGTAGCGCCATTGGTTTAATTGCACTCCCGCAGATTTAGCATAAAGCGCATAGGGTGCGCTCATCAAACGTTGAGATCCGTAATCTACGTAATTGGTTCCGTTCGCAAAATCTACGCCTAGGCTCACCCAATAATTCCCGGTTGACCAGTTAATACTAGGAAAAGTTCCAAGGATAACAGTACCCTGACCAATGACCATATTCACCATTCCAAAATTGGAAGTAGTCACTGATTGTCGTTCGGCGTATACTACCGTACCTGTAGCCGAGTTCTGTTTTATTTGAACACGAATAGCCACTAAGGAATTCGTGACTAAAGTTCCATCCGTTTTTCGAATAACCGCCTGATAATTAATTCCTTCTGGCGCTTGTGCAAGCAATCCAAAGCTGAAAGTAAGAAAAAGACCCAAGCAAAATAAGTGTAGTAGTCGCATGATAAAATTTTTTTCTAAATTACAAACTTATTTTATGTTAGGGAAGAAAATACGTTCGAATTAACCACCAAAACCGTTAATTTAACAATAGCGTCACTTTTCCATGTTGGGCCAACCTTCTTGAAGTAACGAACTAAAATACGTCAATTGGTTTTTAAGTCCAATATAATTGATGTAGCTTGCTTGATCGCTTGTTTTATGATAGTCCAAATGCAATCCAGTAGTATAGGTGAGACATGGAACTTGAAGGAAGTGTTTTGTATCCAGCATGTTAACGCGCTCTTCGGAGGATTGGATGATTTTAAAATCGAAACGTTCAGCCGAAAGAGGAACGGTGGTATTGGACGAAACGTAAAGCACCGGATTTAAGCTATCCATGCGGCCAATCATGTCAAAATTTAACATACCCGCTAATTTTTTCCAGCGGTGCCTCCAGTGTTTTGAAAGGAATTCCGACCCCTTCAACCCGATTTCATGACCAGTTAAGGCTACGAACAAATAATTCAGGTTAGTTGTGGGCTGATGTACTAAGATATTGTGCAACATAATGAGCATTGCTACGCCCGAGGCATTATCATCGGCACCCGGATGGACCGCGTGATTTCCAGGTGATTTAGACAATTCTCCACCGAATCCCAAATGATCGATGTGGGCAGTGATTAGTACAGTTTCTTTCGCATGCCGGTCGATGAAAGCACAATACATCTCGCTTTTTACCTGGAGCGTTGCGTCATTAACATAGTGGAAACACAGTTTTTTCAGGGAAGAAGCAGGGTGTAGTTGACTGCAAAAATACTGGTTGGAACGCTGTTGTCCCAAGGAACCGTCGGACCTTCCTTGCATGGTGTCACTGCTAAGCACGGTTACGTGTAGACGAAATTCCTCTATAATGCGGTCGGATGATTGTGCAAAAGCAGCCTGCGTTAAACAGACACCGAGTAGGATACCAAGAACCTGAATCAAAAACGCAACTATTTTTTAGGTTGTTTATCGGTCACTAACTGCGCTGGAATATTTCCGAATTGCAAGTTTTTGCCATCCCACCACATGCCAAGGCCGTTTCGTTCTTTGAGGTTGTCATTGAATAGCATTTGGTCAATGTTTCGCTCAAAATTAGCTTTGGTAACCGTTTTTAGAGCGGGATCTTCCGAGAAAGTACGGTTACCCACAGCAATCCATGTAAAGGACACCTGGTGATTACCGTTTTGAAGTTCCTTCACCGTAAATCCATCTTTTGTTATTTCGGCAAGATAAAGACCATTGCAATTGCCGGTTGGCGTTACTGTTACCGTAGGAATTTCACCTAAGGCATTAACAAATACTTTCCCAAAAGGAATAAAACAAGTTCCATTCACCAAATTCCCCTTCCCGTTGTCGTAAATTTTCGGTGATTCGGAGCTCATTGCATAAAGCGGTGTTTTTGTTCCATCCAAATTACCTGTAAGTTCAATATTCTTCCCGTAAGTATAGGTGTTCCCGGAGTTATAGGTGGCAAAAAATTCTCCTTTATTTATCAATCCAATTACTTCGCCGCGATTTACCGCCCCTGCTACCCCTCCAAAGAATCCACCACCAATGCCTACCATTTCTTTTTGGGTTAATAAACCGCCTCCTGAAGCATAGGCAGCTGACCCGTAAACGCCGTAGGAGTTGGAAGCACTATTTTTGTAGCCTAGCGATCCCCAATAAGTACCTGACCAATAGGCGCCAAGGGTGCCTCCGCAGCGCGTGTAGTCATTCCAATTATACCCTGCTGCGCCAAAAGAATATAAATCTCCCCAATAATTGAAACCTGCGGTGGCTGAGTTTGAGGTAGTATTCGAATAGCCTGTACCATCGTTTTGGCTGTCACGATTTCGGTAGGCATACATGGAATGTTGTCCATCTCCATTGGCTGTAAGTTGGGTTCTGTAGACATACAATTGCGCATTTAATTGCGGAGAAGCGTTGATCCCAAGCGAGGTGCCATCGTCTTGGATCATGGAATTTCCTAGTGAAGTGGAAGAAATAAATTTAGGTACATAGTTGGTCGTGCCGTTCGCGCCGCTCGGCCCTTGGGGCCCTTGAGGTCCAGTAGGTCCTTGGGGTCCCGATGGTCCTTGGGGTCCCGTCGATCCTGCGGGACCCGTGGCACCTGTAGGTCCTTGAGGTCCTTGCGCACCTGTAGATCCGATTGGGCCCGTCGCTCCTGCGGGACCTGTTGCCCCTATGATGGAAACTCCGGCGGGCCAAGTACCGTTGGCTTTAGGACCGAATAAGAAATTCGTGGCCGTATTAATGTAAAAATCTCCGTTGTTTCCAACACCATTTGCAGGGTTAACGTTTCCATTCAACATGGAAGTCCCTGTCAATCCTTGTATCCCTTGTATTCCTTGTATTCCTTGTATTCCTTGAGGTCCAGTGGCTCCTTGGGGTCCCGTCGCACCAATCAGGGAAACACCGTTGGGCCACGTTCCATTGGCTTTAGGACCAAACAGCAGGTTGGCGGCTGTATTAATATAGAAATCACCGTTGTTTCCGATCCCGTTGCTGGGATTAATCACGCCATTCAACATGGACGTTCCTGTCAATCCTTGAATTCCCTGGGGTCCTTGAGGGCCGGTTGCCCCTGTGGCTCCTTGGGGACCTGTAGCTCCCGTTAAACCTTGTGGACCCGTAGCGCCCGTTAAACCTTGGGGACCTGTAGCTCCTGTTAGACCTTGCGGTCCCGTAGGGCCTGTTAGTCCTTGTGGACCTTGTGGACCCGTTGCACCGGTTAATCCAATAGGTCCTTGCGGCCCGGTAGCACCTTGCGGCCCTACCAATCCCATGGGGCCCTGAAGACCTTGCGGACCCGTTAACCCTTGCGGACCAACCAAGGATACACCTGCTGGCCAAGAACCGTTGGCTTTGGGTCCGAATAATTCATTGGTTTGTGTGTTGATATAAAAATCCCCGTTGTTTCCCACCAAGGTTGAAGGACTGTTCATACCGCTTAACATGGAAGTCCCTGGTATTCCTTGTGGACCTGTGGGCCCCGCAACGCCCTGAGGCCCTGTTGCTCCAATTGGACCTACAGCACCAATCAATGAAACACCGTTGGGCCAAGTTCCATTGGCTTTAGGACCGAATAATTCATTGGTTGCCGTATTGATGTAGAAATCCCCGTTGTTACCTGTAATGGTAGAAGGGGCGGAAATGCCGTTCAGAATGGAGGTACCTGCAGGCCCCTGAACACCTGTCGGGCCTATTGGACCTGGTGATCCTTGTGGGCCGGTGGAACCTTGTGGACCGGTCGCGCCAACTAAGGAAACTCCAACAGGCCAAGTACCGTTGGCTTTCGGGCCAAATAAGAGGTTGGTCGCTGTGTTGATGTAAAAGTCGCCGTCATTTCCAGTAAGGTTTGTAGGATTGACGATGCCATTCAACATGGAGGTTCCAGTTAACCCTTGCACGCCTTGTGGACCCACTGGTCCTACCGGTCCCGTGGCTCCGGTCAATCCTTGTGGGCCTGTGGCTCCTGCTGGGCCTGTGGCTCCTGCGTTTCCTTGAGGGCCTTTTATGTTCCCGGTTAACGTCCATGTTGTGGTGTTCGATTTATAGTATACATCGCCTGTGGTCGTATTTAAGTAAAAATCGCCCATGGAACCTAAAGCGGATGCAGGAACCGTGGTGCCATAGCGCCATTGGTTTAATTGAACGCCCGCTGTTTTAGCGTACAATGCATAAGGCGTGCTCATGAGACGTTGCGAACCGTAATCTACATAATTGGTTCCGTTGGCAAAATCTACCGCGAGGTTTACCCAATAATTTCCAGTGGACCAGTTGATGGTGGAAAAGGTCCCCGAAAGAACGGTACCCTGACCTATCACCAAATTGACTAAACCAAAATTGGAGGTCGCTACGGATTGTCGCTCTGCATAAACCACCGTCCCCGTGGCGGAAGTTTGTTTGATTTGTACACGAATCGCGACCATTGTATTCGTAACCAACGCACCTGATGAAGTGCGAATCACCGCTTGATAATTAATGCCTTCCGGTGCTTGAGCATGTACTTTCGAAAAACCAACGAGGACAAGTACAGTAATTAAACGTAATAGAAATTTCATGAGAATTTTTTTGGAAAAATAGTGCTTAATTTTTTTTAATACAACTCTTAGTCAAGGATTTAATAAAACCTAAACATGGGTAAAAATGAATTAATTTTAGGATGGGTCATTTACTTAGGGTAAGCAAACCAAAGTGTCATACCAGCTAGAATATCCGGCCCAAATACCCAAGGCTCCGTTATTAAAATTGCTGGGTATAAGCACAGGGGATGAGAAGGGACTTCCGCTGCTTTCTTGCTGGGTTTTTAGTTTGTCAAAATAATTAAATACGGGGTACTCGATGCGGGATAATTTAATAACGACACTGTCGCCGTATTTGTAGTGATGCCGCAATCCGGAAGGGTAGGAAGTGTCTTTTTCAGGATTGTGGGTTTCAAAGTGGATGGTAAGGCCATTGAAAAACTGATCATCGAAGTAGGAACCTCCGCCATGTCGAAAGCGATAATCTTTTGGAAGTCCATTAATGCTAGTAATAATTTTTGATTCCCAGCGGTAGGAATTTTTGGCATTTACAGGATCTGTTAAATAGGCCCTGCATAGCCCAAACTGATTGTTATCGGGGGAAGGAACCCATTGAAGGTGATCAAGTTCCACGGGAATCAATAGGTTCGTAGTAGCACCGTAGGTTTTGCTACCATACGTTACGTTTAGCGTATAGCTTTTCCCCATCTCGCCGACCATGGTGGGATCTAAACTGGAATAAACCATGATCGGAAAAAAAACAAGTTCGCTTAATTCAAGATTCAATTGCTCTGCCAAGGTTATTTGGCTGGCTAAAGGTAAACTTGAAATGGAATAAGGCATGAGGGAAAAGGTATCGACACCGCGAATAATCGATACTTGGGCATTGCTGATGTTGGACGAGAAATAGGATGAAAGATCTGTGGGATTGTAGAGGTACTGGGATTTCATCAATAACACCAATGGGGCACCTCCCACATCGATACGGCCGTCAATGACCAGGGTTGAATCTTCCTTTGGAATATTGATTTTTACCTCTTTGGTGCAAGCAAATAATAGGAAGCATAAAATTACGGAGAAACAAATGTGCTTGATTGAAATAAAACACATTCGGTTTTACTTCACTTTTTTTACAATGAACTCTGTTCTTCTATTTTTCGCGTGTTCCTCTTCCGGGCAGTTGGAAACTACCTTTCCTTCACATGGGCAATTGACTTTGAGCTTGGCTTCACCATAACCTACCCCAGAAATTCTAGTTGGGTTAGAAATTCTGCTCTTGATGTAATCGGCAGATGCCTTAGCACGGTTATCGGAAAGGGTTTTGTTGGCTTCCTTTGCCCCTCGACAATCGGTATGGGAACCAAGTTCGATTACCATCGCAGGGTATTCGTTCATGATGCTTACAATTTTGTCCAATTGAACTGTGGCGTCTTGCCGAATATCAAATTTACCATAGTCAAAATAAATATCCCCCAAGTCCATAATTTTGGATAAATCCACCCCCACCTCTACTTTACCAATGCTCAAATCGGTTATGTCATTTATGTTTATTGTTCCGCTAATTTTTGGTTCGTAGTCAAAATTCGAAGTTTTAGTTGCATAGTCTTTTTTCTCAAGTTTGATTTCGAATTTTTGGACCTTCCCGTAGGTTAAATTCTCAAAGGATTTGCTGAAATTCCCCGAACTATCGGTTATCCCTGAGAAAACCACTTTTCCCGTAATGAGGTCTTTCATGCTTACCTTTACATCGCTGAGTATTTCGCTGGTTTTTGAATCCGTCACGCGTCCGGAATATGTGACATTTGGTTTACCCTCTAATTGCACATTTTGCTTCACTTTTGGGGTGTTAAAATCCGTGTTGAGTTGAAAGTTTGCCTCCTTATGCTCTGTTTTTTTAACCTCGACGGTGTATTTTTGATCGGGCTCAAGGTTTACGGAATAAAAGCCTTTTCCATCGGTGGTTACGGTGGCTACTAACGATCCTTGCGCATTCACGATGGAAAGTTCGGCATCTTTCAAGGTATCGTTGGTATTCACGTCTGTAACGGTACCGCTCATAATAACCTTAAACACGATCGGTCTTAATTGTGTAAAGCGGTAAATGTCGTCGTTACCATTTCTTCGGTTCGAACTAAAGTACCCTTGCATATCGGCATGAAAAGCGATAGCTATATCGTCGGAAGCACTATTAATCGGAGCTTGCAGGTTCATAGGGGTAAAAGGTTCTTTTCCTTCTCGAATCTCGGTTACAAAAAGGTCAAATCCCCCAAGACCTGGATGTCCATTGGAAGCAAAGAAAAGCTGGTTATCCTGGTTATACCATGGAAAAAGTTCATTGTTGGCCGTATTGATTTTTGGACCAAGATTTATCGGAGTACCTAAGGTCCCATCCGATTCAATCGAAGCCATGTATAAATCCGTTCCTCCTTGTCCACCCGGCATATCTGAAGCAAAAACGAGGCTGTTACCATCGGGACTAACGGCGGGATGCCCTATAGAGTAGGCTGGGTTGTTCAGGTTTGAAGGAGTAATTTTTGACCATTTACCTTGTTTATTAACAATAGCAGTAAACAACATCAATTCGCGCTTCTTAGAACTTTTATTCACCTTAGACGAATTTCGTGTGAAAAACACTCTGGTTCCATTTGGAGTAAAACACAGCGCTCCTTCATTGAATTTACTGTTGGAGGCTTTTTGGAAATTGCCAACTGTTTGGTCTTTGGCATTTACTTCGAAGTAATTTAAAAAATACTGTTCTTGGGAATCAACGCGTTTAATGATACCCCAAGGGCGAGCAGCCACAAGAATTAGGGCATCATTGGTTGCATTTTTATACGCGCCGACTTCCGCTACATCGCTGTTGAATTTAACCGTTCCTGTTGAAAAGAAAGGATTTTCAGCCTGCGCAAAAAGTCCTCCTATGATGGTGAAAAACACCCAAAAGCTAACTAAATATTTCATGTTCATCGAATTTAGAAGTAACGCGGTGATTTGACATTAGACTTCTTGTAATTAAAATCGTACGACATCAATACCTCAAACGTGCCTTGGTTATAGTTACGTAATGCCGTCATCCCAAATTCTGAGGCCAACCCCAAACGAAATTGTCGGTTAAGTTGATATTGCGCAAAAACGCCTGCTGCGGAATTCCAACGATTCATGGCCCCAAGCCATAGTTTATCTTTAAAAATAGCAGCCAACGATAAATCAAGGCTAATTGGGGCACCCATGGTAGTTTTTACTTGAATGCTTGGGCGTAATTTCCATTGTTCCGCAACCGAGAAGATACCACCCACCAGCGCAAAATAATGCCTGTTTTCATGGTAGCTATTTACAGCTCCAGCATGTTCTAAGATACGAGGTGAACTAAGGCCAAAGAAAAAGTGCTCGTCGTGGTAATACATCCCAAAACCCACATTCGGGTTAATTTGATTTTGTACGTTCATAAAAGCGGGATCCCCAGATTGTACGTTGGTAAAATCTCCTGTAGCAACATTGATCATGTTCATGCCACCCTTCAAGCCAAGCGCTAATCGAGCGGTTTTTCCCAATCGAAGCGTGTAGGAAAAGTCGACGTAAACCATATTTTGGCGCACCGGACCAATCATGTCATTAACGGCGGTGAGACCTAGTCCAACGGAACGATAATTTAAGGGAGTATGTAAACTAAAGGTTGTGGATCGAGGGGCTCCATCAAATCCCACCCACTGTTCTCGGTGAATTGCGGTAGCACTTAACATACCTGTACTTCCGGCATAAGCAGGATTAACATGTAAAAAGTTATCAAAATACTGCGTGAAATGTGGATCTTGCTGTGCGTTTATTCCGAGCGACAATAACACAAATGCGATAAATAAAATAGGTTTCATGAGACGCGTAGATTATCGTTTAATGTAAAGATTTCCTTTTTCAACCTTGCTTTCGTCACCCAATCTGTCGAAAACATAGAAGTAAACGCCTTCGGGTAATAACGTGTCCCCAAGGGTAGCTACATTGGATTTACCTACAAATTGATGCGTATACCCTGGACCAAAGGTGTACACTACACTCCCAAAGCGGTTGAAAATAGTGAGGCGATTGTTAGCGTAGTAATCTGCTCCTGTTATGGTCCACATTTCGTTAAAATTATCTCCATTTGGTGAAATTCCCTCCGGGAAAATTAACGCTGCATTGCAGGAATCTAAGGTAGCTACGGGATCACATGGATTCAATGGATCGCTGGATTGATTTACTTCAGCCCCATCGTTCAATCCATCGCCATCCGTATCTGGATTAAATGGATTGGTATTTAGCGTAACTTCTGCACCATTGGTTAATCCATCGTTGTCGCAATCCGCATTCGTAAATGCTGCGCCAATGGGTAAGGTAATGCTTGCCGCCAGAAAACTGCAAGGATCATTGAGGTTCGTGTTGTCCGTATCTTCGGCAGCGTTGGTAACTCCGTCTTGATCGCAGTCCCAAGCATTCCAAGCTGCGCTTGTAGGCAGTGTTTGGCTCGAAGCAATAAACTCACACCCACTTTGTGGATTGGTCATATCTACTAACTCTGTACCATTTGTTACCCCGTCGCCATCACAGTCTGCATTCAACCAAACGGAGGTTTGAGGCATCGTAATACTGCTTACTAAGTAATTGCAAACATCTAAATAATAAGTACTATCCTCAAGTTCATCACCGTTTTGAACGCCATCTCCATCGCAATCTAAGAAATACCATAAACTATCTATGGGAAGTGTAACACTTGCAGGCAACAAAGAACATGGATTCGTGGGATTCGTGTTGTTCGAAATCTCAGTACCGTTGCTCACACCATCTCCATCGCAATCGGCTGCAAGCCATCCATTAGAGGGGGTTAGGGTAATGCTCACAGCGTAAAGGGAGCATGAATTTGTAGCATCGGTCCCAGATTGAATTTCGTTTCCGTTGGTTACGCCATCGCCATCACAATCCAACGAAATCCAATTTGCCGATGGCGAAGCGTTTTGCGCCATGAACGGAAAACCGCATGGATTTTTAACATCATACCCCATGCCTAATTCCACACCGTTGGTATATCCGTCTCCGTCGCAATCCGCATTTACCCAGGAAGGTCCCACAGTCAGGGTTTGATGAGCCGTCAGGTAATCGCAAGGATTGTTGGGGTTCGTACCGTCTGCTGTTTCTATCCCATTGGGAACGCCATCTCCGTCGCAATCAGCTGCCGGGTTTAAACCGCAAGCCGAAACGGTGATATGAATCCAAGCCTGACTACAAGCATTTATCAATGGAGTGGCGGAATCGCAAATTTGATAGTAGATAGAATCCATTCCACTGAACCCAGGATTGCAAGCATAAATGATTTGCCCATTAAGTAAGGTGGCTGTTCCGTGCAACGGACCAAACAACAAGGAAAGCGAAGAAACGAGCAGTGGATTATCGATATCTGAGTCATTCGCTAGCGGGGATAAATTGGTCGTGGAATTCGCGTTGACCGTGTAGGCATCGTTCACTGCATTCGGTGCATCATTCACGGGCGTAACATTGATGAACAAGGTGTCGTGACTGCAAGCAGCAGGTAACGGTGATCCATTGTCGCAAACCGACACCACCACGGTATCTACACCGAAAAAATTCGGATTGCCTACATACGTAAAGTTTCCGTTAGCTTGCAGCGTAAAAATACCGTTGTTCGCATTATTGACGGGGATGATTACGCAGGAAAGGGCTGTATTCTCGATATCATAGTCTCCGTTGGATAGCATGTTGCCACTATGGATAGG
>RFQF01000131.1 GCA_009925805.1 Flavobacteriia bacterium
CAACAAGTTTATTATGGTATTAACACGGGATTTGGGTCGCTTTGCAACACGCGCATTTCCTCCCACGAACTCCAGCAGTTACAATTAAACCTCTTGCGATCGCATGCGTGTGGTTTGGGGAATCAAGTTCCGAAAGGGTTGGTCAAGCGCATGTTGTTGCTAAAAGCTATTTCCTTAGCCAAGGGTCATTCTGGGGTTCAGTTGGCTACGGTTGAGCGCTTGTTATTCTTTTACAACCATGACATCCTTCCTGTTGTTTACGAACAAGGAAGTTTAGGCGCTTCCGGTGATTTAGCGCCTTTAGCGCATCTTTCGTTGCCCTTGATTGGCGAGGGAGAAGTACTCATTGAGAACGACCTTATTCCAGCTGGAGAACTCAAAGAACGCTACGGTATCGAACCCATTCAACTGCATGCCAAGGAAGGACTGGCCTTGTTAAACGGAACCCAGTTCATGGGAGCCTACGGAACCCATTGCATCCATTACGCCAAACACTTATTCCATCAAGGGTTGTGCATTGCCACACTATCTTTAGAAGCCTACGATGGCAGGCATGAACCTTTTCAAGCAAATGTGCATGCATTGCGTAACCAAAGCGGACAAATCAAAGCCGCGGAACAGATTCGAAATTGGTTATCCCCCCAGCGTGCCAAAAACCAGGTGCAAGACCCTTATTCCTTTCGATGCATACCCCAAGTTCATGGTGCTTCCTTGGACGTCATTGAATATACTGCCACCGTTTTTGAACGAGAGCTCAACGCGGTTACCGATAACCCGACCCTTTTTCCGGAGGAGGATCAAATCATTTCCGCAGGTAACTTTCACGGTCAACCCTTGGCATTATCGTTGGATTTTCTGTCGATCGCCATGGCAGAGCTGGGATCCATTGCCGAACGAAGAATCTACAAATTGATTTCCGGGACGCGGGATCTTCCTCCTTTCCTTGTCCAACATGCGGGATTGAATTCTGGATTCATGATTGTTCAATACACAGCGGCTTCGATGGTGAGCCAAAACAAGCAACTATGTACTCCTGCAAGCGTGGATACCATCGATTCAAGCAACGGCCAAGAAGATCATGTGAGTATGGGGGCTAACGCGGCCACAAAGGGCTTGAGGATTATCGAAAATATATGTTCCATCACGGCCATGGAATGGCTCACCGCCGCACAAGCCTTCGATTTTAGGAAAGGTTGGGAACTGTCCCCTGAAATTCAAGCTTTGTACGATGAACTTAGGGAAAACATTCCGTTTATGGAGCATGATCGCTACATGCACCAAGATTTGCAAAAAAGCATAGACTTATTGAAAAAACGATTCAAAAACGCTATTGCCTAACAAACGACTTCAAGGAGCGGGTTGCTCCGGCTTGTACCGCAATAACATAAGCGCCCGCAGGAATGCTTTTTATATCGATTGACTCATGGTTCGCTATTTTCCCACGTAGGACGGTTTTTCCAAACATATCGATGATTTGATAAGATCCCTCGGATTTTAAGCACCCAAAGCGCAGTTCCTCTTTAGCTGGGTTGGGGTAAATGAACCAGAATGCTTCTGGTTCTTGCTCTTCCGTGGAAAGCAGTGCATTCATGGTGATGCTGCCGTTTTGATTAATCACCCAGTTCAACGGATCGATGGTAATCGAATTGTTGATGGTACCTATTCCCTGAAGCAGGAAGGTATTCGCGTTGGAGGTGATGGTAAATCGCACGGTAGTATCTGCATTTCCAGGACGGGTGAATTTTAAATCAATGGGATTAGTAAAAGTAGGGGTGACGTTGGGCATGGAAGCGGTATGGGATATTTTTACCAAGGCATCGTTGCCGATTTGGCGCCATTCCACGGAATAGGTAGGAAATCCTTCGCCAAAATACCACTGGTCGAAGTACGGAGTAAAATCTAAGTTGGTGTTTTGCGTAAAGGCATCCCGAACATCGATTCCGAAAGCTGTTCCAAAAGCATGCGCGGCAAGAAAAGATCGTAAGGTGCTAAAAAATATGCTGTCATTATTTACCATATACCGAATGGTGTGAATGATCGCTGCCCCTTTATCATACGACAATCTTCCATCAAAAATGCGCGCTTCGTTCAAACTATCGATAACCCAAACACTTCCCCCTGCCTGGCTCATAACACTATTATGCACCGATTGCATGTTTTGAACTTCCTGTCCGGGGTACAAGTTTTCGAGCATGAGTTGCTCCCCATACGATGCGAATCCTTCGTTGAGCCAAATGTCACACCAGGAGGCACAAGTAACGTAATCTCCCCACCATTGATGCGCCAGTTCGTGAGTAGTTAAGGTTGGACTAAAAAAACCTTGTGTGGTCATGGTTTGATGCTCCATGCCTCCTGAAAGTGGGGCCATGCAATGACCGTATTTTTCATCTTCAAAGGCATACGGACCGAATAAATCATAGTACAATTCGATGAAATTCGCAGTTTCGTCAATATCCGCTTGAAAATAAGGAAGTGTTTGCGGATTATTGTAGATGTAATTTTGGATTAAAATAGGGGCAGGGGCACCTACTGGATTGGCATATACGTTATATTCCACGTATTCTGCCACGGCAACGGAAATCAAATAATAATCAATGGCATAGCGGTGTTTCCATTCGTAGCGGCTGGTACCATTACCTAAATTAACCACCTGGTGTAAGATTCCATTCGAACCGGCCTTGCATGTATTCGGAACAGTTATCCAAACATCGCAGGAATCGGCTTTATCCGTTAAGCTTTGCTTACACGGCCACCATTCATACGCGCTGAACGGTTCTGACAGGGAATATACGACTTCATTTCCCCAAGATTGTGAGGTAGCATGCGTCATACCGCTGCCCCCGAGTGGGTTCGTTTGTGCCGTAGGTGGAGCGCCTGAATAATAAGTTCTCACCGTAAAAGCAGCACCCGCAGGCAGGTTCACTGCAAGTTTCACCGCAGAATTGGCCCGCACGAAGGGCACACTAACCCCATTCAGGGTTACCGAAGAAATCGTGAGCGTAGCGAATAGTTCATACAGGACCGTATCCAAAGCCACTATCGAAGTGGCCTGCATTTCCGCATACCCAGATAGGGTAGTGGTGGTATTGGTCATGGACAAATTCAATTGGTAATAATGGACGTCGTATTTTTCAGTTTGCGCGATTTGCGCCACCGAGAGCGTATTGCTTTTTAAAGAATGGTTATGGTGCTTGCTGCGTTTGCTGCACGAAACGGAGGATTCAAGTTGCGCCTTCAGTGTAAACGACAAACCTAAAAGTACTAAGGTTAAAAATTTCATGCGTCTTTTTTGTTCGAATGTACAAAAATTGAGGGGATTAGGCAGAAGCTTTTTCTTTTTTCTTGCCATGAATTTCCTTGAAGCAAAAAATAATCCTAATTCAGCAGTTTTTTAAGCTTATCGAGCCCCTTGGGAGTTAACTTTCCTGCAGTAATGTATGGATTGGCTTGGCCGTAAGCATGCTTCAAATTGGAAGGCTGAAGGTAAGCGTAAATCCGTGCATTTTTTTCCAACATATTTACACAAAAGGCTACATTGACATAGCGCTGATTTCCTACATTAATAATATCCGTATAGCGGTTTGAAATGACTTCATTGCTCAAAGAAAGAATCAGTGGCAAGGAAGGCACCGAGGCTATGACTCCGTTGGACACCTGTACTTCCTTCCCAGAATTGGAAGGATTTTCCATTGATGTATTTGAATTCATGGATGTTGAGTCGCTGGTTGCCCCAACGGTTGAACTTGAAGAAGAATTTGTGCTTGGATCTTGTTTCGTTTTGCAAGTACCCGCCACCGTTGTGGAGGCATGGGGTGCATTGGAAGATAGCGAAGTGTAGGATTTCTGATTTAACAAAACCTTCATCAATTTACGAAGTTGCTTCTTTGACAATGCTTTGCGGCTTACGATTAATGTTTCGTAAACTTGACCGGTCGCTATATTGAAGGTCCCTTCAGTGTCAGGTTTTATTTTGAAGAGCATTTTGGTTTCTATCGATAAATTACTGAATTTCGGAAGGGTGTCCTTCATCGATTGAGACCAGCCGTTCAACCCGGTAATCATCAGGAATCCAAAAGCCAACAGAACGCTCAAAAATCTAGTACTCATCTTCGTTGAACAGGAAATCATCCTTGGATGGGTAATCTGGCCAAATTTCTTCGATATTTTCATACACATCTCCTTCGTCTTCCAAAAGTTGAAGGTTTTCCACCACTTCCAATGGCGCCCCGGTACGAATGGCGAAATCAATTAACTCATCTTTGGTGGCTGGCCAAGGCGCATCCTCGAGATACGAAGCTAATTCTAAGGTCCAATACATATTTCTTGTTTTTGTAGTCTATTTTCGGCAAAAGTAATTTTTATTTCAATGCACTCAATATATTTAAAAAATTTTAATTTTTTTCACACCTTTACATCATTCATGGATCTTAGGCAACCACTTAACTTCCTCTTTACCAGATTCTTGAAGAATCAACCGCGCCAACACAAACAGGTAATCACTGAGGCGATTCAAGTATTTGATCTCGTTTTCAAACCTTGGGTCCTGGAGTTGCAATTCGATCACACGGCGTTCTGCCCTTCGGCAGACACATCTAGCAATCTGTGCGTAAGAGCTTGCTACACAACCTCCGGGAAGGATAAAATGCTGTAAATCGGGCAGTTGAGCATTCATCTCATCGATCCATTGTTCCAGCGATAGCACAGCATCTGAGGGTAATTCAGGCAAAGCCATTTTAGTTCCTTTTTGGGCGGTAGCCAAGGTAGAACCCACCACAAAAAGATTGTTTTGAACAGTGAATAACTGCGCTGTCACCGGTTCTGAAGGAAAAGTATCTCGAAGTAACCCCACGTGCGAATTCAATTCATCCACCGTTCCGTAGGCTTCGATTTGCGGGTCTGACTTGGAAACCCTTACCCCTCCAATGAGCCCCGTGGTTCCGTTATCGCCTGTTTTAGTGTATATTTTCATGGTTAAGGGTTAAAAGTTGCGTGGAGCGCCTCTTCAATGGAAACGGGTTCCTCGATCAACGCTAACAAGCGCAGCATCACCCGATCCACCATGGCGTCAGGGCAAGAAGCACCCGATGTGAGGGCAATGTGCAATGGTGCCTTAGGCTGGAAAAAGGGAATACGTTTCACCTTGTGGGTATGGATATTATACGAATGTATCCAATCAAGGGATTCAATGGCTTGTTCATCCGTGATAAAAAAAGTAGGCGTTGTAGCTTCCAAGATTTCTACGAGATGCGTCGTATTCGAACTGTTGCTCCCTCCAATTACCAAGGCCATATCCGGTTTTGTAGCTGCCAGTGCATAGGTACTCGATTGGTTGTCGTTGGTCGCGTAGCAAAGCGTATCACGGGTATCTGCCATATGCTGTTTAATTTGGGCCTCCCCATGGACATCTATCATAATTTGACGCAGGTAATCTGTGATTTCTTGGGTTTCGGTGGCCAGCATCGTGGTTTGATTCACCACGCCAATTTTACTAAGGTGTAAGGAAGGATCAAATCCCGGAGCATACTTTCCATCAAAGTATTGATAAAACGCTTCGTTGCTTCGTTCCTTTTTTATCACTTCCCCCAGGAATTGCGCCTCCTGCATGTTCTTTATAATCAGTGAAGGCGCTTTGGCTTGGCTGTGGGAAAAGGTGGCGCGTGTTTCTTCGTGGCTATGC
>RFQF01000132.1 GCA_009925805.1 Flavobacteriia bacterium
CGACATCACCGTGTCTAAATTAGGCAACGGTGTTTCCGGAGGATCGCACGAAGTTTCTCTTGGCTTTAACTTGGCATGTAAGAAAAAGGCAAAGAATTTCCGAAAAATTTCGTGTCCTTCCTTTTAAATTATTCGGTTGCGTCGTAAACCAATCTTCCCCTTATAAAGGTCATTCGAGCTAAATTTTCTTGAGCACTCGATGCATTGATTGGTATTTCAGCAATAAAAAAATTGGCTTCATATCCTTCCGACAAAGGTCCTCGTATATTTTCATGGAAAGCAGCGAATTGTGGCCAAACAGATACGGCCTTTAATTGCTCTTGAAAGGTAAGGGATGCTTGCTCTGTTGCTTTACTTACTTTCCCTGAACGGAAGTTTAATTCCTGTTGAACAAACCATGGATTCCAAGCATTCATCGGGAAATTCGATGCCAAGGCAAAAATACCATACCCCTCAATTATCGAACGAAAATCGATGGGTTCACGTTCCGCTTTTTTTACCTTGGAAACAGCCGGACATACGGTAACGAAAACGGCAAAATCCTTCATATTTTTTGAATCTAACGTTGCCGAATTTTGGTCAACCATGAGTCTCCAACGGTGATCGGACCTTACCTGGTATGCTTCTCGCGCAACTTTCCAAAACCAAGACATTTCCGAGGAGTCCGCAGGATAATAAGCCAATTGATAATTCAAGTTTATGCATCGCTGCGCCCATTGCTCCACCCATCCTTGATGTAATTTAACGTCCTCGGTTGAGCTCAAATAAAAGCTACGCACCGTTAGATTCCGGTTGGTATACACTCCAATCTTTTCCGCGAAGCGGAAATTTTCTTCGTTTGGCTGGAGCATTGCATAAACCCTAACATTCAATTTTCCTGATTGATCGAGCTGCATTAACTGTTGAACCTGCGCAGCGTCCAACCCACCGTCGTGAACTTCCACAATACCATGCCGCAGCAAATTCTGTTGTAATGTTAACCAATCCGTCACAAAAGCACTTTGGGTTAATGCGCTGCTTCGTTGGTTGTTAACCTGATGGCTTGCAAAATGGCCAAATGCATCGGTAAAGCCTGGATAAATCGAACGTTGTTCGGCATCCAAACTTTTACCCCAACGGTATTTGTTCAAGATTTGCCGTTCAGGTCCTACTTCCAGCACGATACCTTGGTGGATGGCCATGGCCTCGCCCACATAGTTCTTTTCATCCAGGGTATAAATATGGGCATTATGTATCACTAAATCCGCATATTTCCGCTTCATGCAACTGCAGAGCAGTAGGAAAAGCAACATGCAAAAAATGGTTTTCATCTTCATTAAAATGGTAACCCAATGCCAAAATTCAACGAGGGCAAAAAGGGACGAGGTAACCGTTTCTTGGCTTCTCCCAAAGGATCGGCCATATTCGATGAGGAATATCCAAAATAAGTTGCCCCGTCTTGATAGTAGGGTTTACGCGATTGAAAAATCCATCGCGCTTTATCGGGTAGGATCGGATTAAAAATAGGAAATCCAACATCCAAGCGTACGACCAAAATGCTCAAATCAATGCGGAGACCTGTTCCGAGGGTATAAGCCAATTGCTTATAAAAATCTTTTGTAAACACTGCTCCTTCTCGATTTTTATCTTTTCGATAGGTCCAAATATTCCCAAAATCCATAAAAACGCACGACGAGATCATCCCACCAAGCGGAAAGCGATATTCGGTAGATCCAAAAATGCGAATGTCTCCCAACTGGGTAACCGTACTCAATGAATCCCGATAAGCTTTATAGACTCCCGGTCCGAGGGTTCTTGCTTTCCATCCACGGTTATCGTTCGCCCCACCACCAAAAAAACTATAATCGTAAGGCATGGAAGTTTTTGAATTACCATAAGGAATCCCGAAGCCAGCGCTCAATTTTCCCGCAAGTTGCGTCTTTGACTTAAACCTACGGACCAAAGTGAATTGATGATCCGTTCGGAAATACTGAGCGTATGCATTTCCCAGTGCTGTTTTTATTCCTCCAACAAGGGTGTCTTGTGGCTTCGCAAAACGGTTCAATGTATTTCCTGCCAATGATGTTGTAGTAACATAGCGCAAATCGGCTACAAATTTTCTAGCGGAATGCCCTTTATCCACTCGGAATTCCTTGTTAACATTTGACCAATCAAATTGGAACTTAAAATCTTCCCAAATCAATTGGTCACTGTATGAATTTCGAAGAAACAAATCGTTCATTGTATTAATTTGACTTTCAAAAATGCTACTTTTCTTGAATTGTACGAATTTTATGGTGGAAGCAAAGGGTAACCCGACCGTGAAAACTTGTGTTTTACCAACAGCCCATTTCCAAGTATAACTGAATTGGGCTACGGAACGATCGAAAATATCGCGATGTTCAAAATTAGCGGCAAGATTAAATACGGTCGAAGGTTTTTGGCGCTTTGAATTGACCCAAATCGGCGCAGGAAACAATCCAGGGACCTCCAACTTGACGCTTGGACCGAATTCAAAGGTGTTAAAAGTGCGTCCTTTTTTCACGCCATCCGTAAAAACGATGGGTTGGGAATCAAATCCTCCGCCTAAGGAAATACTCAAACGTTCGCCACCACGAAATACGTTTTTGTTTTGATAATTCAGAGAGGCGTTTGCACCGAGCAGTCCAAAAGAAGAGGTAAATCGGGGCTCAAAAGAAAAGAACTGTTTTTTTGAAGGCGTCAAGAAATAATGTACATCAAGGGTTTTAGCCGTAAAATTCTCAACCATTACAGGCTTTATTGCACTGAATAAATCCAACTGATTTAAGCTTTGATAACTCCGTTCAAGGTATTTCTCTTTATAAATATTGGTAGGCTCCATGTAATTTTGAAATTCCAGTAAATAGGGCTTAATTCCCGGTATTTTCCCATTAAAATCCACCTCTACTATTCGGTAAGGATTAAAATCTTTCCTGGTCAATTTGAACCGATTTGCAGCTTTTTTATCGCATTTAATTTTTTTAAATGTAAACGTTTCATACGTTTCCAGAAATCCTCTTTCGGGGATATCCCGTTCGTTAGAGGCACCTTTTAATTGCTGATATTGATAATAGGGAAGATTCAATAAGTTCGTATCCCCTAAATGAAAAACCAAGCGATTTACCCTATACTCTACAAAGGGAACTACAATGAGGCTATCCTTTATGGAAGGATGCAAGGTTTTTCTGGGTAAAAGCTGTACGGTCAGCTTGGCGCGTTTGGTTCGCGCATTGGTGTCTACATCATACCGTATATTATCCGGAGTAAACCCGAATATACCGTAATTACGCACAAACCTTGCCGCTTGCGCTTCTTCGGTTGCCAATTCATCTTCATCCAATGGTTTGCCAATGAAAGGGTGTTCACTATTTCTTTTAGTTTCATCCTGAACATACGCCACTAAAAAAGCCCTTAATTTATCGGGTCCGTTAATGAACAAAGAATCAATGATGTAGGGTTGACCAGCCTCTACCTTATAGACAATGCTTACCATTGCCTTGTCCTCGTCCTTTACAATTTCCGAAGAGATTTTTGTATCATAATATCCTTTTTTCCTAAGATAGATTTTTAACTGTCCTTCTGAAATATGACAAAGGCTGGAATCAAATACCACAGGTCGTTCTCCGTACTTATATTTCAACCATTCCCGAAAAAAGCGGCGCGGGCTGATGGTGTCTTTCAAGGGTTTTATTTTTTGTACGTAATATTCCTCGCCCTTGGAACGAGCACGTTCGATGCGACGCTCATTGATTCGCTTAACCTTGGCGATGCTTTTGGCATTCGCTTTTGATAATTTGCTGTTTTTAAGTGCTCGCTTGTTCGCTACTTTCGAAGAATCCACTGCATTGAACAACATTAACCGGAAGGGAATTCCAATAATTCGCTGATTGGGATGTTGACGAAGCAAATTGGACAAATCGGACGTACTTACCTCATTTCCTACTTGTTTCAAATCGATAGATACTTTTTTCAACAAATAATGATGCTTCGGTACATTCCTACTTAGTTGGCAAGAACTTAAGACAAGAATCCAAATCGTCGCAAAAAAGATACCTTTGTTCATTGTTTACAAAGTTATGTAATTCATGCCATGCAACGATTAACAAAACATGAACTTCAAACCCTAAGGTCGCTCCATCACAAAGAAGGAAGAACATCGCTGAACCGGTTCCTCGTGGAAGGTCAAAAATGTGTGGATGAGGCACTACAGACAAAAACATTAACCATTCATCGGATTCTTTCCACCGAAAGCATTGCTTCAAAATATCTTACTGAAGATTTACCCGTCATACACGTGGCTCCCTCGGAAATGGAACGCATCTCCACCTTAAAAACGCCTACAAATGTACTGGCCGTCTGCGAAATTCCTCCTCAGAAGAAACCCGTAGGTAGACGAATACTGTGTCTCGACGGTATTCAAGACCCTGGAAATTTGGGAAGTATCCTTCGAATTGCCGATTGGTTTGGAATCCCGGAGATTGTTATTTCGAATGGTTCAGCGGATTGTTTCAATCCTAAAGTAGTTCAAGCATCCATGGGAAGTATTTTTCGCGTAGCCGTTTTTTACACGTCACTATCCGAATATATCGGTCAAGTGGCCCTTCCCGTGTACGGAGCCATGATGGAAGGACATACGCTCGAAAAACTCCCTGCAGCCTCCGATGGTGTTCTAATTATTGGAAGCGAAGGCTCGGGTATATCGGAAGAAGTGCTCCCCTACCTGACCGAACGAATCACCATTCCTCGGTTTGGACAAGCAGAATCCTTGAATGCGGCCATCGCTTGCGGTATTTTATGTGCAAAATGGTGCGGAATCTAACCTTGGCATAACATTACTTCGGTAAAACCTTGGTACTTTTGCGTTTTACGTACTTCATGATTGACACCGACCTCTATAAAGCCAAAGAACTCTATCCCTTTCAAGCAGATACAGTTCAACAAGTGCTCAGTGAATTCAGAAACAACCCACAACCCTTTAATCTGCTGTATCAACTTCCCACAGGAGGTGGAAAAACGGTCATTTTCTCGGCCATTGCCAAACACTTCATGGAAGAATGGAAAAAAAGGGTCCTCATTCTTACGCACCGCATCGAACTTTCGATACAAACTTCCCATCAACTTTTGGCGATTGGTGTACCGAACAAAATCATCAATTCCGGGGTAAAAACCATTGAGGATCAAGAAGATTGCGATTGTTACATCGCCATGGTGGAAACCTTGAATAACCGACTTCAAGACAACCAGCATTTTATCGAAGATGTAGGATTGGTCATCGTGGATGAGGCGCATTACAACAGTTTTCGCAAAATCTTTCAGTATTACAAATCGAGCAGCATTCTCGGAGTAACAGCGACGCCGCTCAGCAGCAACAAAGCCCTCCCCTTAAAGGACCATTACCAAAAATTAATCAACGGCGAGAGTATTAAAGGATTGATTGAACTTGGCTATTTAGCCGATGCGGAAACCTATAATTATGACGTCAACCTTCACGGGTTAAAAATTGGCAACAACGGCGATTTTACTGTGAGCAGCTCCGACATCGTTTTCAGCAATTATTTCATGCAAGAAAAACTCCTTTTCGCCTATGAGGAGGTCGCCCTAAAAACAAAAACCCTGATTTTCAATGCGGGTATCGAAACTTCGATTCAGGTCTTTGAATTGTTCAAAAA
>RFQF01000133.1 GCA_009925805.1 Flavobacteriia bacterium
TCAAGTGCTTCACCTTATGTTTCGCTTGCTCGGTTAATTCGTAGTAATCGCCTCGAAAACCCACTACTTTTTCCTTGAGCTTCACCCCATCTTTTCGCGCCAAACGGTCGGCCTGTAGACCAGCACAATACACGGCATACCTGGCGTCAAAAGAACCTTGTGAAGTAATAAACCTTGAACCCTCAACGTTTTTTTCGATGGTTAAAACTTCGGTGTTCAACATGAGTTTCGATGCGGGATTGATGGCCAAGGCCAATTCGACCATTTTAGCGGTGGCTGCTCGGAAATCGATGATGCCCGTACACCCCACATGCAAGGCTGCAATGCATTCCACGTGCGGTTCAATTTCTTTCACCTCCTCCGGCGTAATTTTACGTAAGCCTTCGATTTCATTTTGCAAACCCGTTTGGTATATTTTCTCCAAGTGGGGAAGTTCCTTTTCATCAGTGGCCACCACCACTTTCCCACAAACGTCGTGAGGAATACCGTGTTCCTTGGCAAAAGCTACGAGCTCTCTGCGTCCTTGAATGCAATTTCTTGCCTTGAGCGAACCGGGCTTGTAATAAAGTCCGGAATGGATCACGCCTGAATTATGTCCGGTCTGGTGGTCGGAAAGGATTGGCTCTTTTTCAAAAAGCACCAACTTCAAGGAAGGATTTCTTTTTTGCAGCTTGTAAAAGGTGGCCGCTCCAACGATACCTCCTCCCACGATGGCGATGTCAAAACTCATGGCACAAAAATACGGAGAAAATCCCCTGGCCAAAAGCCGCTTTTACTTTTTGAACAAAAGCATAAATTTGCGCATGATTATTTCTGTAACCGGGTTAAAGCCCCGTAATCTATTGACCGTTTTACCCTTTTGGCGAAGGGCAATTCCTTCGTTCAATCAAGCGAAACAGGCGAAAGGAAATCTCTTTTGCGAAGTAAAAAAAATCCAAGGAATTCAACACACCCTCACCGCATGGGACAGTATGGAATCCTTGCGTGCATTTGTGAGTTCAGGCTCGCATATAAAAGCCGTGAAAGCCTTTCATAAGATTGCTACAGGAAGCACCTTTCATTATGAGAGCGATACCATTCCTTCGTGGGAAGAAGCGCGTCGCTTGTGGGAGGAAAATTATCGCGAGTATTAAGGACAAACAGCGTGCGACCCTTCGATGTGCCCTGAACGGAACTCACTCAGGGAACTTCCGCACCCAGAGTGAGTTATCCCTTATTCTTTAATTACTTTAAACACGCCTCGTTGCCCATTTACTGCAATCCGAAGGGAATATACCCCAGCGCTTAATCCTTGAGTATTTAAATTGGTTTTACCCATTGCTTTCCCTTGCTGTACTAATCTTCCACGTGCATCGAGTAATTCGTAATGGAATTCGTTGGCTAGATCAATCGTCAAGGTATTGCTCATCGGATTGGGATAAACGGAAGCGTTTAAATACACCTCATTGAGTCCTCCGCAATTATCCACAATAATGTTGACGGAAACCACCGCTTCGCATGTTCCATCCGATACTAAGCAGTTGTATTGACTTGTGGCCGCAGGTGTTACGGTAATGCTCGCCGTATTGCCAATCATAGATGGACCATCATACCACATGTAGGTTAGACCACCACCCGCAGTAAGCGTAGCGGATTGTCCCGGGCAAATCGTACTTCCGGGCGTAACGGTGGCGGATAATTCAGTAGACGCTGAAATAGTTCGAGAATACGTTTGAACACAACCACTTCCCGCGGTTCGGATGTAGGCGGTGTAGGTACCTGCAGGAAGGTTATTGAACGTTGGTGAAGCTTGATAATTCACGCCATCTAAACTGTATTCGTACGTAGGGGGCGTTGTTCCTCCCGTAGGATTGGTGAACACGATGGTACCGTTGTTTAATCCACACGTCGTATTCGTTTTGGTGCAGGTAGCCGAGGGCTTAGCACTTACGGTTATAGGTAGATAAATTCCTACCGTTTTACAAGAACCGTCAGCAAATAAATAAATGCGTCGGTTGGCCACTTGATTAAACGTTAACGTCGTACCGGGCGTTGAATTCGTACTGATAACCGTGGTGTAGGGATCGTCGGTCACATACCATAAGTAGGAGTTCGTGTTGGTGGAAGACGCACCATTCACCGTAATTTGCCCTCCCACGCAAATGGCCGATTCCGAAAAGGTGAAATTTGCCGTAGGATTCGGTCCGTTCGAGGTAAGTACATCCATCCAAAGACTTGTTTTAATAATGGGATTGATATCGGTTACAGGATGCCATGCGCCCGTGGTATTGGTTAAACCGCCATAATAGCAATTGAGAGTACTTGGACCATTGGCAATAGTACCGTTTCGATAATTGGTATTTACGCACAAGAAAGCGACAGAATCTTGGGGAGAACCGTACTTGAATTCAAAACTCACCCAGAAATTCCCTGTAACGGTTGGAGGATTCGTAAAGTCAAACTCATTGTAAAATCCTGCATTCATATCCGCAATCAGAAAGGTATCCGTCACCAACACGTTTCCGGGCGTATTGGCATTGTCGGCATGCACACGCACTTTAACCAAGCCATTCCCTGTAGCATTTACTGCTTTAACGATAGGGAAACGCAGTCTACGCACTTGTGTGGAGGCCGGAGCTGTGTATTTATCGGCAATTTGATAGATCAAAGAAGTATTCGTTGATGAAAAACGCCCTGTTCCTGGTAAGAAGCCCCATCCAGTTGACCAATTATAGTAAGAATAATTTTCTGCGGGCAAAGGCAGGTAATTTCGAAGGGTATCGCAGGCAATACCTGGTGCTGCGCCTACTACTTGAACGAAAGCCGCTTTTACCTCCGAATCACTTCCATAAGCATTGGTCGCGGTGAGGGTAACGGTGTAAGTACCTACCGTATTGAACGTAATGCTTGGGTTTTGAAGGGTTGAATTCGCTGCTCCACCTCCGAAATTCCACAACCACGAGGTAGGGACATTGGTGGAAGCATCGAAAAAGTTTACCGCTGCGCCCACAGGAATAATGATCGGATTAGAAATATCCGCTGTAAAATTAGCCACGGGAGGGGTATTGGTGGGGTCGCAACCCGGAGATAAAAGCAACGATGCGCGGGCACCTGTAAGTGTACTCAACATGTAATTTGCTTGCATTTGACTGAACATTACCGTGCAATTGCTATAATCCATATAATTCTCATATTCCGTTTGGGTGGTACCACAGGTCATTTGATTTCCGGAGCAAGATCCTCCATAATTAAAGGAAGGACCTGCGGTGTTCGGTGTATCGTTAAACCCATCGTCCAAACTGCAGCTACCTGATCCACCCCACGTGTGATCGAGGCCTAAATAATGCCCAATCTCGTGCGTTAAAACGTTGGCGTGGTTCATTCCAAGGTTGTAGTCCAACACAATACCATCTATAGCTGCACCTGGCAGCATGTTATTCGTTGGTCGGTAGGCATAACCCGCAGTTCCTGAATTGGCTCCATTGGAAATATCACAGATCCAAACGTTTAAATACTTGTTACGGTCCCAAATTTGAGATCCTCCCGTTGCAGCTGCCTTCATTTTGTTTTCTTCCCCTCCGTTGTGGTCATAATAATCTTCATTGGTTGAAACCCGAACCACGCCTACCTCCGCCAAAGGAACCCCTGCGGCTGTTTTTGTGGCAAGACAGAAATTGATGTTGGCGTCAGCTGGCACAAAACCAAAATTGCTTCGAGCATTCGCTGCATCTTGGTTTAATAATTGAAAATCTTGTTGAATATCGTTGAATACCTGCATAATCAATGCATTGGAAACATTTTCTGCGGGGTTGTTTGGGTTGTACACTACGTGGAAAATGACCGCAATGGTGTTTACCCCGGGAGTCTTTTGCGATTTGTAGGGTTTTGTTTTTGCAGCCTCCTCCAAATACGTTTGATTGAATTCGCTCCATTTGCCAATACTCTCGTAGTATTTCTTCGTTAACTCATGGGTTGCACATGTATTGTTGTTGAACCCCTGGAATTGCTCTTTGACTTGAGTAGTCTTTTTTTGTTCCTTTAATGGCAAAGCGTTCATGGATTTTATTGCACCCGCTGGCAAGGAGGTGGCGTTCGGCGTGATTTGTTGTGCTTTTGTGGATAGCATTAACAAAACCAAAGAAAAAGTGAGTAGGTATTTACGATTCATACTTGATTATTATTAAATGTTCGTGAAGTAAATTTAGGCAATTCAAAAATACGAACCCTACTTTGTTCTAAATTTGTACAAATAATTACCTTTCATGCAGAACAATTTAGAATGGATTCGAAACAATAAAACCAATAAATCGACTGCCTTTACGCCAGAAGAAAAACAAACACTTCGCTTAGAGGGATTATTTCCTTACAAAACAAGCACCCAAGATTTGCAGGTAAATCGTGTACTACAAAACCTTTCCAGGAAATCCAATGATATTGAAAAATATTTATATCTATCGGCCTTACAGGCACGCAATGAACGGCTATTTTATCGGGTACTGAATGATCATATTGAAGACCTCATGCCGATTATTTATACGCCAACGGTTGGAGAGGCATGCAAATCATTTTCGCATGTGTACACCGAAGCCAAAGGATTTTACATTACTCCAGAACATCGGGGGAGAATTTTCGATATTTTGGACAACTGGCCTTCAAAAAACATTAAAGTCATCGTGGTTACAGACGGTGAGCGAATTTTAGGACTTGGTGATTTAGGAGCTAATGGCATGGGGATTTCCATTGGGAAATTGGTGCTTTATTCTTCCTGTGGAGGTATTGACCCGTCTGCCTGTTTACCCATTATGATTGACATAGGCACCAATAACGAAGAATTAATCAACGATCCTTTATATTTAGGCGTCCCCGAACGAAGAATTTCAGGGGAAGCGTATTTAGCTATTTTGGATGAGTTCATGGAGGCCGTAAATCGGAAATTCCCGAATGTCTTGGTTCAATTTGAAGATTTTCTGACCCCGAATGCCTTTGCCTTATTGCAGCGCTATCAATTTAACTACCGATGCTTCAACGACGATATCCAAGGAACTGCCGCCGTAGCGTTAGCCGGTATAATTTGTTCTACGCGCATTACGCAGCGGGCCCTTACCGAAAATCGCTTTTTATTCTTAGGAGGAGGCTCCGCTGCCACAGGAATTGCTGACCTGCTTGTAAATGCATTAGTTCTTCAAGGAATCACCCGTGAGCTTGCATTGAGTCGTATTTGCATGTGCGATATTCATGGGCTAATGACCGAAGACCGAACCGATTTACAACCCCATAATTTGCCTTATGCTAAAAAGTCAACACCTAAGTCGTTCCTAGCAACAATTCAGGATTTTCAACCAACAATCCTCCTTGGAGCGACCGGTGCCGGTGGTGCCTTTCCACAGGAAATCATTGAAGCCATGAGCCTGATCAATGAACGACCCGTAATATTTGCCCTTTCAAACCCTACGAGCAAGGCTGAATGCACCGCGGAACAAGCTTATACATGGAGTAAAGGAAAGGCTGTATTTGTGAGCGGAAGTCCGTTTGAAAATGTGGTTTATGAAGGGAAAACCTTTGATCCAGGACAAGGAAATAATGCCTACATTTTCCCGGGACTTGGCCTAGGTATCGTTGCGGGGAACATTGCTCACGTCAACGACGAATTACTGATTAAAGCCGCTGAATGTCTTTCGAA
>RFQF01000134.1 GCA_009925805.1 Flavobacteriia bacterium
CGTGCAGGTGTACTACATCCAGAACGCGACCGTGGGCGGCGTGGGCAACTACACCATCACGATCACCACCAACACAGGTGGCTCGACCGCTACGATTGCCGCCAACCAGCAGTCCACGCTGATTTGCGATTCCGTGAACTTGGTGAACGCCAACACGGTGTTGGCTGGTTCTACTGCGCTGAGTTTGATCAACGGCACGGTGTCTTCGCCTGCGCTGAACTTTGCCAGCGAGAGCACCACGGGCGTCTATCGCGCCGCCTCTGGTGAGTTCAACATTGCTATCTTGGGTGTGTTGCGCTCTACGCTATCGGCGTCTGGTTTGGCAATTGTTGGAACAGGAAACTTCAACGAGCGTTCTTCGAAAATTTATACTGATTTCGCCTTATTAACGGGCAACAAGCGGGTTGTTTCGGAAGTAGCGAAGGTTTTTCGCTTATTGGAAAACAATTTAGAGCGCGTGAGTTTTCGTAATCTTTTGGTTTCGCCCATTAATTACCGTCGAAAACTACTGAGCCTCATGGACAAGGAAATTGCCTTGGTAAACGCGGGAAAACCCGGCTCTATTAAACTTAAACTAAACAATCTCACCGATCCAGTAATGATTGATAAAATTGTTGAGGCTAGCGAAGCAGGAGTTAAAGTAGATATGATTGTTCGTGGTATCTGTTGTTTAAAAACCAACCATAAGCGCAATAAAAATTTATCGGTTATCAGTATTGTGGACCGCTATTTAGAGCATGCCCGCTGTTTTGTTTTTGGCAACCATGGGTCACCCTTGTATTACATTGGAAGCGCGGATTTGATGGAACGCAATTTAGATGCGCGCATTGAGGTTGCTACCCCAATTTTTGACCCCAAAATACAAGCAGAAATCGATGCAATATTAGATTACCAATGGCGCGGCACCGTAAAGTCGCGTTGGATAGATTCCGACATGAAAAATGAATATCGTCAACAAGAAGGTCCTGCGTTTCATGCGCAGCAAAATTTATATTATCGATACCAACTTAAAGATTGACCGCTTTTTTTGCAGCTGTAGCTCCTGAGCTAGCTAAATTTTCCGTGATAACCCGCTGAACAGCGAGGCTTAACGTATCCTTCCATTCGTAGGTAACAGGTTCGTTTTCCGCACACCAATCCTGAATATGACTCACTTCCTTTTGTCCTAACGAATACAACACCCTGGCCCCCAGTCGTTTAACCGCTTCTGCATTGCAGTGTTGTTCGTAATGGTTAGAATAAGGAATCACCAACAGCTTTTTCTTCAGGTACAGTGCTTCAGCGGGAAGCTCAAAACCTGCTCCGCAAATCACTCCTTTTGCATGCAACAAATCATTCAAAAACACCTCATTGCTAATCGGTTTAAGGATACAATTCCCCTGCTGAATCGATTGTTTCACTTCCTTTGAAAAAACAACAAACGGAACGTTCACTTGGGTTAAAATCCGAAGGATTGCTGCGTCATTATAGCCGGTTAAATAAACGACGTAATGGGTTCCTTGGGTAGGTACCGCTTCAATGATTTCTCGACGTAAAATAGGAAGATAGGTGTTATCGCTATACGATTCAAAATGGAAACCCAACGCGCTGGTGGAAGGACAGTAATTTTTAACAATCCATCTTCCAAGCGGAAAGGGACGGGTAGTTTGTGGGCTTAAGGGATTACGGACTGCTGCTTGATGGCTCATTTCTATGCAAGGAATCCCTTTCAATCGACAAGCCCATGCACTTATAGGTTCAAAATCGGTAAGCACCAAGTCATAATCCGCAACCGGCAAGGAACGAATTTCTCTCCAAAACCTGAACGGTCGCGTGATTAATAAGGTTTTTAGGATGTTAACGCCGCCCGATTTTGAAGCAATGAAACTCAACCCTTGATATCGAAATTTAATTGGAAAAGGAAACGTGATTTGCGATTGAGTGCCACTAATAAGCACATCGACCTCGCCAAACTTCATCAGCTCAGGAACCACAGCCATAGCGCGGCTTAAATGACCATTACCTGTACCCTGAACTGCGTATAAAATCTTCATTTTTCAATACCTTCCAACACCGTTGTTAAATCAATATCCACAGAATTCATTTCCTCTTCCTTCGTTTCGGCATTTAATTTCTGATCAAACCGATACAAACTCCAAGATCCGTTGACATATTCCAACGAAGTTAAGTTTTCTACCCAATCGCCCGAATTTAAATAGACGACTTGGCGCTCATGTTCTAACCCCATTTCCTTCATAGCGGGCTGGTGGATGTGCCCACAAACCACGTATCGGTATCCCTTTTCTCGAGCAATAGCCGCAACATTCTGTTCAAAATCGTTTACGTAACTGATCACGCCTTTTACTTTGTCCTTTACTTTTTTCGAAATAGAAACGCGTTCCTTTCCCAAGCTAATTAACACCTTGTTGATAAAGGTATTTAATAAAATTAACAAATCATAGCCTTTTCCCCCAAGTTTTGCAATCCATTTAGAATGTTTAACAGAATAGTCGAACACATCGCCATGAAAAAACCAAGCCTTTCCGCTCGGTAAATCGAGGACTAGCTTGTTGTCCATCACTAAATTCCCCATGGAAAACTTGGTAAATCTGCGCAAGGCCTCATCATGATTTCCTAAAATGTAATATACCTTGGTTCCATGGCTCATCATGCGGATGATTTCACGAATGACTTTTAAATGTGCTTTCGGAAAATACTTTTTATTGAATTGCCAAATATCGATAATGTCCCCGTTCAATACTAAAATCTCTGGATGGATGCTTTTTAAGTAAACCACCAATTCTCGCGCAGCCGAACCGTAGGTACCTAAATGAACATCGGAAATTACCACAACATCGTGCGAAAAAGACTGCATTTAACAAAGGTCTTTAACCTGACGACACGACATGTTAAATTCGTGTTGTGTTTATGTAAACTATTTTACCGTAATGTTTATTTGCCGGTCGTTGGATAGCGAAACTTGGCATTCTTCAAAGGACGGTGCGGAGAACGTTCCGCGGGCATTCCTCGAAAAACCATAGGCCTCTGTGGGTGCACCGAACAGGTTTTTATCCAATTTTTGGTTCCCGTTTTCGTCGTGAAAAACCGCCACAGCATACGTTCCAGCAGGTAAATCACTGAAAGAAACCAGGCAATTTCCGTCTTTAACGGTTACAATCGTGCCTTTATATTGTTTTCCGTACGAGGGAAACGCACTGCTACTATTAAACAGTGCTACATTCGCATACCCCTTATCCGAGGGACAACCAGAAACTTGAACCTTCAACGTATGGGTGGCCTTGTTTGGAAAAAAACACCACGTAAAAAGGAGTAACCAACTAATCATGTAAACCAAACAAATTCGGTCGGCTTTAGTTCATAACGGAAATACGTACCTTTAGCACATGAAAACAATCCTTGTAACCGGCGGTGCTGGATACATCGGCTCGCACACCGTTGTTTCCTTAGTGGACCAAGGTTATTATCCCCTGATTGTGGATGATTTACGCAACAGTTCTCCAGAAATTTTGGAAGGGATCACCCGGTTAACAAACCACTCCTTTTCTCATTTTTCTGTCGATATCTGCGATAAAAAAGCCCTATTTTCGCTTTTTAATCAGTTTTCGATCGATGCAGTAATCCATTTTGCTGCGTACAAATCTGTGGGAGAATCATGCGCAGCTCCTTTACGCTATTATCAAAACAACCTCATCGGACTCCTGAATGTTCTTGAAGCCTGTGAACGGTTTTCCGTTAGAAAATTCGTGTTTTCCTCTTCATGCACGGTGTACGGTGAGCCGGAACATAAGCAGGTATATGAAACCACCCCCAAACGCTTGCCCGAATCGCCTTATGGCTATACGAAATGGATGGGTGAGCAAATCATCGAAGACCTGCACCGCAACACCCTTCCTTTTGAAACGATTTGTTTGCGCTATTTCAACCCCATTGGTGCGCACCCAAGCGGTCTTATCGGAGAATTGCCGGTAGGCATTCCCAATAATTTGCTTCCTTATATTACCCAAACGGCCGCTGGAATACGCGATCAATTAACGATTTTTGGTAACGACTATCCTACCCCTGACGGCACAGGCATTCGCGACTATGTGCATGTTTGCGATGTTGCTGAAGCCCATGTTAAAGCCCTAACCTATCCCGGTGCTGCTCCGCTTGAGGCGTTCAATATTGGCACAGGAAAAGGAACGTCGGTTTTAGAAATGGTCCACCTGTTTCAATCCGTGGCCTCTATCCATCTTCCTTTTGTTTATGGACCGCGAAGAGATGGCGACATTACCGAAATTTCTGCGAACGTCGACCATTCAAAAGCCGTTCTAGGTTGGGAAGCCAAACGAACCGTGGCAGAAGCTATTCGTGACGCTTGGCATTGGGAACAACAACGCAGTAAATCCGATGATTGATACCCATTGCCATTTGTACGACGAGGCCTTTGCGCAGGATTTTGAAGAGGTAATCGGGCGAGCACGTTCGGTGGGTATCCAACAATTGTTGCTACCCAACATCGACTGGGCGTCATGGCCCATCCTTCAAGAAACGATTGCTAAGTGCTCCATGCCGTGTTATCCCATGCTTGGGATGCACCCTTGTTACGTGAAAGAGGATTTTGAACAAGTGCTTGACCAAATGCATCGGGTATTGGAAGAGGGCGTAAACAACCTTGTGGCTATTGGAGAGATCGGGATGGATTTATATTGGGATCAAACGTACCAAAAAGCCCAAGAAACGGCTTTTCGCCGGCAACTTGAATGGGCTTTGGCGTATCAACTACCTGTGGCGCTGCATGTACGTGAGGCCTTTGAACCGGTCTTTCAGGTGCTTAACGAATATAAAAACACCTCGCTTTCCGGCGTATTTCATTGCTTTACAGGAACCCAAAAGGAAGCGTCCTATATTATGGAACACCACCCATCCTTTTATTTTGGCATCGGAGGCGTGCTTACCTATAAAAAAAGCGGTTTGTATGAATTGGTGCCGCAACTACCCAAAAACAGGCTGCTTTTGGAAACGGATGCGCCTTATTTGCCTCCAACGCCTTATCGTGGAAAACGGAATGAACCGTCTTATTTGGCACATATTGCAGACATACTGAGCAATACTTTGGAAATCCCGGAAAGGGAGGCTATCCGAATGACGACTGAAAATGCCCAACGATTGTTTAACCTAAACCTATCCGTGCAATGAAACCCCGCATACTGCTAATATACACCGGCGGCACGATTGGAATGATGGCCCACCCCGTAACAGGGGAGCTTCAATCGCTTCGATTTGATTATATCCAACAACAAATACCTGAAATCCAACAACTTGCAATCGAGGTTCTTTCGGTGAGTATTGCGCAGCCTCTCGATTCCTCCGAAATGCATCCGAAGCAGTGGATTGAACTTACGGAAATCATAGAAGCTCATGCTTCCCATATGGACGGGTTTGTGATATTACATGGTACCGATACCTTAGCTTACACGGCTTCTGCTTTGAGCTTTATGGTGCAGAACCTTGGAAAACCCATCATCATTACGGGGTCCCAGTTGCCCGTGGGGATATTGCGGTCCGATGGGAAAGAAAATTTATTGGCTGCCCTGGAAATTGCCGCTAAAAAGGACCAGGAAGGAAATG
>RFQF01000135.1 GCA_009925805.1 Flavobacteriia bacterium
TCGATAAATACTTGTGGCACAAATCCCCTCGTCAATTCCTGTCTCACCCGGATTGACCGACATTTTATCGTACATAAAATGCGTAAGGAGTTTGTCTTGCTGCGCAACCAATGAGGTCGCAAACAATGCAATAAAAAGACCTAAAAGGTTTATTCTCAATTTCATACTAATTAACTTGCAAATTAATTTATTGCTTTTGAACGAAAACATCCCTTCAAAATGCTTGCTAAGTTAAGCAAAAAAATGAAAATCAAAAAAAATCATAAAAAATGTACACTACCCCAGTTTCTGGTAGGTTCGCCACCAAAGATCCGGAAGTTCATTGTTCATAGCGTTTTCGTAATCCGTTTTATTGCAGGGAACAAGATGGTGGCGTTCAAATTTTGTGAATTCTGTGGGAGGGTAGGGAACTTCCATCCACCATCGGTCGGTTTTATTGCTTTTATAGAACACCAACTCTTTGAATTCGTTTTCCATAAGCACTGAAAACCGAAGATACTCCTTTTTACTTCCTATTGGAAAATCTCCCTTCCGTTCTTCAACACCTTCCATGAAATACCAAAGCGTATGGGCCACCAAAGCGGCATCATAGGATGGATTGGGAAGAGCATTAAAAATTCCGAAACACGATAATTTATCCGACACACCGGCATACTTGGCAATTCTACAAAACTGTTCTACGGTGAATCCATTGGGATTTCCTTGTTGCACTTGGCGTTCAGAAGCTTTCACCGAATCCATATTCATCACAACGATATCCGCATTCCGTAAATGAGGTTCAGCCAGTCGAAAATCGCTATTAAAAGTGCCAAGCTTGCATTGGTCGAAATAGAGTTTATCATAGAGCGCTAATTCTTGGGGGTCGTTTCGGTTGGGCTGAACGCCCACCGTAGCATGGTTGAATAGATAACAAGGCCTGCGCATTAACAACCCACTTAAATATCCACGGCTTGAAATGGGAGTCTCTGGTTGCCCCAAGTTTAGGCGTTCATCTACCGCACACACATTGATCAACTGTTCCGAAATTTCGAGCCCCACAAACACGGCTTGCACGAGATCTATACTTCCCCCTACCACGACCGGGATGCAACTAATTTTCACCAATTCCGATACCAAGGTCTGGAGAGCAAAATAAGTGTCTTCGATTCGCTCCCCGGGATTAAGATCACCTAAGTCATAAATTTTTGACTTCCATGAAGTTTGGCTGTAAAGCGTGTACAAATGCTCTCTAAACTCAAGGCTTTCTTGATAGGAGGTGGAATGATTTCGAAATTCTTTCACGTGGACCAAACAAAGGGAATTCCGCTCAATTTCCGCCGTAGATGCTGCCGAAAAGGTTACTTTTTTTCCTAATTGACTTTCCGAATATTCTTTTTTTTCAACCGGAACCAAGAACAATGAAAAATCCAACATGTACTTCTGCTTAAAGGACGAAGGTATATATGCTAATAAAGTAAATCCGCGGATATGCAATAATTTATTCCATAGCCCAACGTGAATAACTTACCTATCAAAAAACTGTTGAATGTTTGGTCGAAAGTACTGATCGGATTTCAACACCTTTCCGTCTTCGCGGAAAATAGGATTTCCATTCGCATCCAATTTACTCAGGTTGGAGCGTTGAATTTCGAGGAAAACCGCTTCAATTTTATCCTGCAATCCATGCCGTAGCAGGGTTCCACACAAAATGTACAATTGATCGCCAAGTGCATCGGCAATTTCAACGATATCCCCTTTTTTTGCTGCTTCCAGGTATTCTTCGTTTTCTTCTTTCATCAGATTGTAGCGAAGAACTGCCCCGGATTCATCAAGGAGCGAAGGTTGGGTATTGTTTTCAATTCCAAACGCTTCATGAAAAACCTTTACTTGTTGAATAACTTCTTTCAATTCCATGAGTTAGTAATTTAATAAATGGAGCATGGCTTCTTGAACCATATGGGAATTCGGTAACAAGGCTGCTTCCAGCTCCGCATTTAGCGGGATTGCCGGAGTATCTATCGAGCCAACCAATTGTACGGGAGCATCGAGGTATTGAAAACAATGTTGTTGAATTCTTCCGAGCAGGCTTAACCCAAACGTGCATTCCTTCGATTCTTCAGAAACCACCAAAATTTTCGCATGGCGTTTGGCGAGGGCCTCCATTGCCTCAAAATCCAAAGGATTCAGGGATCTAAGGTCAAGGATTTCCACTTGACCACCAAACGCTTTTGCTGCTTCGAGCGCCCAATATACCCCTCGTCCATAGGTGACCACGCCTAAGCTCTTACCTTCGTTCACCCTCGGATCTTCGGCCGCAAGAACTATTCTTGCTTTACCCAAAGGAACCCGATAATCCTCATCCGGTTCCACCGACATGGCTTCTTCTGTTCCCGGAATTTTTGACCAATACAACCCTTTGTGTTCCAGAATGACTACTGGATTGGGGTCGTAATAAGCCGCTTTCAAAAGACCTTTTAGGTCCGCTCCGTTGGAAGGATATACCACTTTAATTCCTCGAATATTCACCAGTACGGATTCCACGCTGGAGGAATGGTATGGCCCTCCTGAGCCATAAGCCCCGATCGGAACACGGATTACGGCGCTCACCGGCCATTTACCGTTGGAAAGATAATAACTGCGGGACACTTCCGTAAAGAGTTGGTTTAATCCCGGCCAAATATAATCCGCAAATTGCACCTCTACGATGGGTTTTAGTCCGACGGCCGACATACCGACTGTTGAACCAATGATGAAGGCTTCTTGAATGGGCGTGTTGAAAACACGATGATCACCAAAGGTTTCTGCAAGGGTTGCAGCTTCTCGAAATACTCCGCCCAACCTGCGCCCAACATCTTGACCGTACAAAAGTGCTTCAGGGTGTTGCTGCATAATTTCGCGCACGGCAAACAACGCAGCATCGACCATAACGGTTTTTTTCTTTCCTTTCGGGGTTCGCACACCAACCTCTTCCTGAATCGAAGTTGGAGCAAAAATAAAATCTTGAACCGTGGAAGGATCGGGATCCGGTGAGGCTAAGGCCCTTTCGTAGGCCTCTTGTACACGCTGCACCGATTCATTTGCCAATTGATCGAGGGTCGAATGCGCTATGTTGGCGAGGATGCACGCATTTTTCAATTTAGGAAACGGATCTTTTTTGGCAGCCCTATCGAGATCATCGCGATACCATTCCATTCGTACGCCTGACGTATGATGGTTGAGTAAAGGAACGGTAGCATGAAGGATGAACGGCCGACGTTCTTTACGGATGATGGAAAGGGTGGCGTTAAGTGCTTCGTAACATGCTTCAAAATCTGATCCATCCACGGAAACAATACCCATTCCTTTAAACCCGGCTGCGAATTCTGCAATGTTTTGAGCCCGTGTTTCTTGAGCATTTGCTGAAATATCCCATCCATTGTCTTGAACAAAATATAAAATGGGTAATTGTTTCAGTACCGCCATCTGGAAGGCTTCTGAAACTTCCCCTTCTGTGCATGAGGCATCCCCTAAGGAGCAAACAACGATTGCTTGTTGTTCCTCCTCGGGAACGAGGTTCATTTTTTCTTTGTATTGTAACCCCAAAGCGATGCCCGTGGTGGGAATAGCCTGCATACCGGTAGCTGAAGACTGATGAATTATTTTTGGCTTGTCGGGTTGATTTAACGATGGATGAGAATAATAGGTCCGACCTCCGGAAAAAGGGTCATTTTTTTTGGCTAATACCTGCAGGAACAGTTCCTCGGGAGTTACCCCAATTCCCAACAGGATGCTATCATCTCGGTAATACGGAGACACCCAATCTTTCGGGGTTAATTGCAGGGCCAACGCCAACTGGACTGCTTCATGTCCGCGGGAGGTGGCATGCACGTATTTGGAAGTAATTTCGCGGTTAGCTTCGAGAAGTTCAGTGATGTTTTTTGCATCACACATAAGGGAAAAGGCTCGCAGAAGTGTAGATGAATGATTCATGAAGCATGTTTGAAAATGTCGGACAAATATACAACGGTTCAGGCTATTTCACTGCGGGATTTAAATATCTAATCGTTCCTAAATCCGCATTTAACTCCAGCGATATGCCGAGGGGTAAAGTGCAATGATCTTGGGTATGACCAATTCGTGGATTGTAAAGTACGGGAAAGGACACTTCTTCAAAGTGCATTTTTAGCACTTGTTCAAGGGTGAAGGATTGTTGCGGTGATTCGGGAGTACAATCGGTGAATTTCCCGAGGATTAACCCGCTTATTTGTTGGAAAACCCCAGCCAAGCGCAACGAAGTAAGCATACGATCGATTCTGTAGGGCTCTTCGCCAATTTCTTCGAGTACCAGAATTTTATTCTTGCAATCCGGAAAATACGGACTACCGAGCATGGATGTGAAAACGCATAGATTTCCTCCGACAAGGGCTCCTTGGGCAATTCCCGGTTTTGAGAACAACCTCTTGGACTCCGGGGTTTTCGGCAACTCGATTTCAAGGAGCGTAGCATTAAAAACCCCTTTTTTGAAGTACTCAGTGGTGAAAGGCCCCCACCCTGAATTACCCACCGGGCCATGAAAAGTAACTAGTCCGGTTCGATGGGTGATGGCATTCAGGAGATAGGTTATATCGCTAAATCCCACCAAAATCTTAGGGTTTTGAATAAACCAATTCCAATCGATTTTTTCCATCAATCGGGCACTTCCCCATCCTCCTCGAATGCACATTATCGCTTTAACTTCAGGGTTTAATAGGGCTTGCTTTAAATCTTCTAACCGTTGATCATCGGTTCCAGAGAGGTACCCATATTTGTACGCAACGGATGGTGCCAACCAAGAAACTAATCCAAGATTGGTCAAGGTATTCTTAAATTCGTCAACCACTTTAGAATCCATAACCACTCCTGCTAAACCAAGCACCGCTACGGTATCACCGGGTTTCAGGCGATCAGGAATTAAGGGAGCTTTTTTCGGCTCGTTTGGCAGTGGCTTAGGCATGGAATGAAGTGGTGAAACGCTAAACATGGCGCTTCCTAATGCGGTCCAGCGGAGGAAATCTCTTCGATTGGGCATATTTCAAATGTACAACAAGTTGCTGTTTTCGGGGGTTAAATCCCTAAATTTGCTTAAAAAAGGATATGTTAGGGTTGAAAATGGCGACTGATCCCCGATGGGTGAACCTGGTTGAAATGAACCTGCAGGAAATTCTCACTGACCATGCGTATTGCGAACAAAAAGCAGCTAGCAATGCGATTTCCATAATAGTCCAATACCCGATGTATCCTGATTTGGTGCAAGCGATGACGGAAATTTGTCGTGAAGAAATGGAGCATTTTGCCTTAGTGCATGAAAAAATAATCTCCATGGGGTTTACCTTAGGATTTGAGCGAAAAGACCCTTATGTAAACGATTTATCGGAGCACTTGCGAAGAAACAAAACGCATAGTTCACCGCAGGGTCAATTTGTGAATAAAATGCTATTCGCGGCTATGGTGGAAGCGCGAAGTTGCGAGCGATTCAAACTGCTTTCTGAGCAATTAGCCGTGGAAGAATTACGCTCCTTTTACCGCTCGTTGATGGAGAGTGAAGCCCGCCATTACACCACCTTTCTTGGTTTTGCTCGAAAGTATGGACAAGGGG
>RFQF01000136.1 GCA_009925805.1 Flavobacteriia bacterium
ACCGAAGAATCTGCCACAGACATGGAAAATCGTCCAGGGTTGTCCAAATGCGTTTGCATTAATTTCGTTAAAATTTCGAGGTACGCAGGACCATTGATAATGCCGGCTTCCAGTAAATAAATGTCCCCCATGTAGGTAGTCACTCCTTCGTAAATGTATCCTAACCGTGAATAGTTCAACGTCTGGTATTGGTAGGGCGTTAAATCTTTTGGGCGGAGGGTCTTTACGTTCCAAACATGATACAATTCGTGCGACGCTACACTCAATAAGCGTTGGTAAAATTCCTCCGTATTTTCTGCGTTTGGACCGATAACGATAACCGTACTCGTTACATGTTCCACTCCATGCAGGAATTCATAGGGGGTTCCCAGCAAGATAAAATGAAATTCATGTGCCGGGAATTCTCCAAAATCTAGGAATTGACGTTCTGTAAAGGCCTTGAAATCCTGAACTATGCGTTCTGCTGGAATCCATGGCATTTTCCATTGATGCACATAGAAGGGAATTTCATTTACCGAATAGGTTAAAGTTTGCACATCGTTCGCGCAGAGGAGGGGTTGGTCGAATAACGCATCATAATGCGCAAACATCCATTCATTCGAAGCGTCTGGCGTTTTTCCGTAACAAGGCGATGAAAAATTTAAGGTTAATTGAATTCCTTGGGAATAATGGATGTCACTATAAATCAAGGAATTCACTGGATTCAACATAAGTAATACGTCATCATGGAAGGTGTTCCCCGCATTGAGTATATTCCCCACATACAAATAAGAAACCTGTATAAATTCTGCCTCCCGTGTTTCCACAACCCACGCGTTTTTTGCTGCTTTTTTCACCGATAATTTTTGTCCTTTCGGGTCGAACACTTGCAGGTGGGTAACCAAGCGCGTAAAATTCCCTTCTTCATATCTTCCCGGACGCCAGGCACTCAAAAATAATTGAGTTTCTTCGGAAGGGCAGGGAAGGATGACTTCGATTTTAAGGCGATTTCGGCTGCTTTGGTAGGAAGATACCGTATATTTTACCATGTTTATTGATAGTATTCCAGTTGCATTTGATGAATGCGTTCGTCTTGAATATATGCATCGTAGGGCATCATTTTGTCGATAATTCCTTTGGGGGTAAGTTCCACAATTCGGTTAGCGACCGTGTTTACCAAGGCTTGGTCGTGGGAGGTGAACATGAGCGTTCCTCGGAAGTCGATCATGGCATTGTTCAAGGCAGTGATGGATTCAAGATCTAAGTGGTTGGTAGGTTCGTCCATCATGATGAAATTCGCTTTAGCTAACATCATTTTTGAAAGCATACAGCGCACTTTTTCTCCACCGGAAAGCACGTTCGCCGTTTTCATCGCTTCTTCACCGGTGAAAAGCATTCTTCCAAGAAAGGTTCGTAAATAAACTTCCTCGCGTTCCTCTTCGTCCTGAGCATATTGCCTTAACCAGTCAATGAGTCCGATTTTATCGGAAAAGAAAGCGTGGTTATCGTTCGGCAAATACGCGGTGGTAATGGTGGTTCCAAACACAAAAGTGCCGGTGTCAGGTTGACTCTGATGATTCAATATTTCAAAGAATTGGGTTAGCGCTAAGGAATCTCGGGAGACCAAGGCAATTTTATCGCCTTTATTGACGGTTAAGGTAAGTCCCTGAAAAAGCACCTTTCCATCATGTTTTTTGGATAAATTATCGATGCTCAAGAGTTGATTGCCTGCATCTCGGTCTTGATGGAAGGTGATTCCGGGATACCTTCGGGAGGAAGGTTTAATTTCCTCTAAATCCAAATTGTCGAGCATTTTTCTGCGGCTCGTAGCTTGCTTAGACTTTGCTGCATTGGCCGAAAATCGCGCAATGAACTCCATGAGTTCTTTTTTCTTTTCCTCGGCTTTTTTGTTTTTGTCCGCGCGTTGTTTTAAAGCCAATTGGGAGCTTTCATACCAAAAGGAATAATTCCCAGTGAATAAATTGATTTTACTGAAATCGATGTCACAAATATGGGTACAGACCGTGTCCAAGAAATGACGGTCGTGGGATACGACAATCACCGTGTTTCGGAAGTCCATGATAAAGTCTTCTAACCAAGCAATCGTTTTTAAATCCAAGTCGTTGGTAGGCTCATCCAAAATGAGTACATCTGGATTTCCAAAAAGGGCTTGGGCCAGCAAAATGCGAACCTTTAGTTCATTGGAAATTTCACGCATCTCCACATCGTGCTTGCTTTCATCAATGCCCAAATTACTCAGCAGGGTAGCGGCATCGGTTTCGGCATTCCAACCTTCGAGGTCGGCAAATTCGGCCTCCAATTCCGCGGTGCGCATACCGTCGGCCTCCGAAAAATCGGGCTTAGCATAGAGCGCGTCTTTTTCCTGCATGATTTCATACAGCCGTTTATGGCCCATAATGACCGTTTGAAGCACGGGAAAAGCATCAAATTCAAAGTGGTTCTGACGCAAAAAGGCCAGGCGCTTTCCAGGTTCAAGTTCTACACGTCCGGTGGTGGGGTCTTGTTCGCCAATGAGGATTTTAAGAAATGTGGATTTACCTGCGCCGTTGGCACCAATAACCCCGTAGCAATTTCCTTGCACAAATTTTACATTGACTTCATCGAAAAGGACGCGTTTACCGAATTGAAGGGAAAGATTTTGAACGGATAACATGTGTGATATTTTTTTGCGAAGATACGGACTAAATGTGCACGATTTTTATTTCGTACAGGTATAAACAAAGGCTGGAGGGAAGTTCCATAGGGTGAATCCCAGTTTCATATTTCCGTAGAGATTCAAGATTTTTTTTCGCGATTGAAGAGAATACTGAAACTGAACGAAAATGCCCTTGTTTTTAAGCGCTTTTCGGGAAGCTTCAAGAATCTCTTTGCGTAAACTTGAACTGAGAATGGATAGGGGTACGGAGGAAACAATGACGTCGACTTCGGATAACCCTTGATCGTGAATCATTTGGCAAAGATCCGTGGCCGAACCGTGGATAATACACACTCTGGGGTCCTGAATTTTTTCAACCAATTCCTGATAAAAAACTTCGTTCAATTCAACGAGGAATAAGCGCGCATCAGGTTTCATTTTGTGCAGGAGAAACGGCGTGAAAGCGCCTGTTCCGGGACCAAGTTCCACCAATACATCCATGCGTTCAAAGGGAATGTGCTCAATGATTTTTCGGGCTAAAAAACGGGAACTCGGGGTTACGGACCCTACCGTTTTTCCTCGCTGGATAAACTGAGTAAGAAATCTGGATTTCGACAATTTATTGATTTAAAATGAAGTTACTTCCTCGAATAATACCCAAAGCTTTTCCTATAAGTGGTTCCGTAGCAAAGGGATTCAAAGCGTTATCCGCAAGCGGTGAATCATTAACCGAAGCATTGGGTAAATACAGCGTTAAATCCGCAAACGACCGAGCATCGATCGGATGGGTTGGGATTCCAAATGTTTGACGGTTGCGCAACGACAACAGTTCCACTACCAGGTCGCTTCCTAATCCAGAAAAATGGGTTAATCCAGCATAGAGGGATGGGAGTTGAAGTGCTCCAAAGCATGCCTCGATGAAAGGAACCCGTTTATTATCTGAGATCACCGAATGATGATCGCTTACCACGGCATCAATTATTCCCGATTTCAAGGCAAGGATCAAATTTTTTCGATCTTCTTCGCTTCGCAATACCGGACGAACCTTAAAACGCGTGTCAAAGGATAGAACGCGTTCTTCGGTGAAACAGAGGTTCATAGCGTGCACGTCGCAGGTTAGGGGAACGCCCGCGTTTTTCGCTTGTTCAATCAACGGAATACTTTCCTTACAAGAAATTCCTGTAATATGTATAGGATTTCCTGTGTATTTTGCCAATTCGATGGCTTGAAGAACTTGCAGGGTTTCATCAAAGGACGGGTGACCGGGTAGCCCGGTTCGGGTAGATGCTAATCCTTCATTTACTTGAAAAACAGCTTGATAATCCGTCGAGTAGGCTGGAATCATGATGGAGGCATTCAAGTCGTTGGAATACTGCAATGCCTGAAGGTAAAGGCGAGCATTCAACGCTTGATTGTCGGAAAACCAGCGTGTACCGGCCTCCTTCATATCCGCCATTTCTGCAAGATGCTTTCCATGTAACCCTTTGCTTATGGCGCCTATCGGGTGTATCTGAACAGCATGGGTTGACGAGGTTCGAAATTTATATTCTACGGCACTGCGTGAATCCGTTGCGGGTTGGTCGTCGGGAAGCACGCCCACATGGGTAAAGCCTCCAACGGCAGCGTCATCCAAGCCTTTTAATAGTCCTCCTCCTTCATCGCTGCCAGGGTCATTAAATCCGCACTTAAAATCGACCCAGCCTTGAGAAACATGAAGCTGAGGTACGGAAATGAGGGTAGCTTCGGGATCATCGATGGAGGTGGCAATGCCTTTTATGTGTCCCTCTTCAATTAAAAGGTCTTTGCTCGTATTATGGTGGGGTGATTGCGTATCCGTAATTCGAACGGCTTTGAGTAGGATTTTCATGGATTGATAAATTTTATGACGGCCATTTCCGCCATGGCAAAGATAAGGGCAAGAATAACGAAAATCTCCCAAGATGCGTTGGGTTTATCCAGGGTAATGCTGTAAGAAGAAGCTCCGCGGGCTAAAGAACTGTAGTTAATTCTATCCATCCCCTTTCGTGAAAAGGTCTCTTGGATTCCTGCTTGATTCTTATAATTCAAGTTGGATTCACCTCGGTTTAAGTTAATTCCAATCTTTGCCTGAAGGTCGGCACCCGTTACTTGGTAAATCCCTTCATTCATGCGTTCTAACATTTCCGGAGTGTTTAATTGAACACTCACAAGATTTCCGCGTTGGGTCTGACGTGGAATAAAGGTTTCTTGATTGCGAACGAGTTGAACAGGTTCCTCGGAAAGGTTCGATTTTTCCATCGATAGCATGGAGGATTCACCGAGAATGTAGTACAAGGGGAGGGATCGAATGCTTAATTCTGCTGCGCGCAAAAGCAAGGAAGGGTACAAGGCATGCCGCACGAGGCCACCGTTTGATTCCTCCGTGGAACCGGTCAATAAAAACACATTCCCAACCGTTCGGTAATGAAGCAATAATGGGAGTTTATTTCTAAGAATGATTAAAGGTTCAGCATTCGATTGATTGGAGGAGCCCATGCGATAAATGCGTTTCATCAGGGGTAAGTTTAGCTCTTGTTTTTCCTTTTCAAACATCCCGCGAAAAAAAGCACTTCGATATCGGATTTCGCTGACTTGATTTCCTGCGTCCATGGTGCCAGAAAACGGAGTCATTCCCAATTTTTTAAGTAGATAATTGTATTCATCCTGGTTGATATCCTTCCCGGGAATAATGAATATACTACCGCCTTGGGCCACGAACGCTTTTAAAGCGTCTGCGTTTCCACTCGGAAGGCTGTTCAATTCGTTGAGCACCACGAGATCGTTGTTGGATAAATCTTGTGCATTAAAGGATTCTTCGTTTCGAGAAACAATTTCATAATAGGGTTCGGTTTTAAACGCTTTTTCAGGAAAAGCACCCGATTCCTTTCCATTAATTAGGAG
>RFQF01000137.1 GCA_009925805.1 Flavobacteriia bacterium
ATAGTTGAATTGCGATGAAGGCAATGCCCGCGAGGGCATAAATCCAATATACTGAAAAACCTCCTTTCTTTTTATCTGCCATATTTGTGTTTAATTAATATTAGGAACATCGGTTCGAACTGCATCCGACCACAATTCCTCGATTTCGTAAAAGTTTCTTGCTTCTTTGTAAAATACATGGGCAACTACATCGATGTAATCCAATAATACCCATTCGCTGTTGCGCTGCCCTTCAATATGCCATGGTTTTTCTTTCATCGTTTTTCGGGTATATCGCTGAATTGCGTTGGTTATACCGTCTACCTGAGTCGAGGATTCACCTGAACAAATTACGAAAAAATCGCAAACCGAACTTCCCAATCCTCGGAGGTCAAGAACAACAATGTCCTTTGCTTTGTTTTCCTGCATTCCCTCAACGATGCAATTACTCAATATTTCGGAATGTTCGCGTTCAATTATCTTTTCAACCATGCATTATTTTAATCCGCAAAGCTAAGTCTAAATTTTAAATTTAACTTTGATTTTTGTTATCCTTTGAATTCTTTTTATGCCCCTTTTTGGTAGTATTGTTCACCGTTTAGACGTTGTTGACTCAACGAACAACTATGCCAACCACTTAGTTGAACAAAACTTGGCAGTGCATGGGACAATTATCGTAGCCAATTATCAAACGCAAGGTAAAGGACAACGTGGTAAAGCGTGGATTGCTGACAAAGGAATGAATTTAACCTGCTCCTTCCTGTGTTTCCCCGACAATTTGTCAGTAAACAGAGTTCATTTATTGAATTATTGGATTTCCCTCAACGTGCTTTCGATGCTCATGAAAAACGGCATCGAGGCAAGGGTTAAATGGCCGAATGATCTCTGGGTAGGAACCAAAAAAATTGCAGGGATCCTCACAGAAATTACAGCCCAAGGAACTTCGGTGAAATCTGCTATTATCGGTGTAGGGCTGAACGTAAATCAAACTCAATTTCCTGAGCTCAACGCTACGTCGATGCTCCAGGAAACAGGTTCACCTTTTATTCTGGCAGAAATTTTACAAGAAATTTGTTTTTTACTCAACGAGCATCCGCTTGAATCTATCCACGAAGACCTTTGGAAAAGTAACTACGAAAACAGGCTTTTCGGTCGTTTTAGAAGGATGAAATTTATCGAAGAAGGCCGCAGCTTCGAAGGGGAAATTCAAGGGGTTTCCGATCAAGGATTTTTACAAATTTTGGTAGGGGAGGAACTACGCAGCTATGTTCAAGGATCGCTTAGCTTTGAGATTCCAACTGAATTTTAAGGTTTTTTCCCATGTCATTAAAAAGCGCCGTCAGCGGGTTTTTGGCCAACATGGCCACCATAGGAGATGTATCCCCAGTGAAATGTAAATATCCTTCCACGCCGCCATCCTTGGCAGTGAGCTGAATCTGTAATGTAAAAGGAAAGGGGGATTTGTTACCGCTCATATATCGAATTCCCTGTTCATTTCTTTCACTAAACACCAAGGAAATCGTTATTCCTCCTTGCACTTTAAATGCACACCCCTGGTCGTCCGACTGGAATTCTGATATACGGTCCTTGGGTAAAAGCGAGGATAAATTGGAAGGGATGCTCAAATAGGAACTTACCTTTTCGATGCCGCAATGAATCAATAAAGGGTTGCTTTGAATGGTCATACTTCGGGTTGCCAATTAGCAGGAAGTTCTCTCCATTTCTGCAGCGTGGCCAAATCACTCGTTCGAATATAATCAAGCGCTAAGGCCTGCTCAATTAAGTGCTCATAATCCGATAGGGTAATGAATGGACATGAGGCCTTGTCGAACGATTCTTGGGCGAGATCAAAACCGTAAGAAAAAATGGCGAGCAAGCCCTTAACATGCATTCCCGCTTCTTTCAAGGCCCTTACACCAAGTAAACTGCTTCCACCCGTCGAAATAAGGTCCTCAATAACCACCACCTTTTGCCCGCTTTCGTAGGACCCTTCAATCAAATTGCCAAGACCGTGATCTTTCACATTGCTACGGACATAAATGAAGGGAATCCCCAGCTCTTGAGCTACTAAAACTCCTTGAGGGATGCCGCCTGTCGCAATTCCCGCAATAACATCGGGTTTGCCGTATTCTTTTTCAATAATTTCGGTGAACTTTTGACGAATGAAGGTTCGAACCATCGGAAAAGAAAGCGTTTTTCGGTTGTCGCAATAAATGGGAGATCGCCAACCAGAGGCCCACGTAAAGGGGTTTTCAGGTTGCAGTTTCACCGCTTTTATTTTTAACAATTCCCCCGCAATGCGCAATGCGCTATCTTTGTCGTACACCATGGAACAAAAGTACCTTGTTTTTAGCGAAAGAAAATGCCTCGTTTTCTCGAGTTTTCAACACTTACAGGATGATGCTTTGGTGGAAAAAACCAAGTTCAACACCTTCGAATATTGGGAACATATTCATAATCAACCCAATGAGCGTATTGAAATGCCTTGTTCTTTCCAACGTTTTAAAAAGGATTTTACCTTTATTCCCGCTGCTGGAGGCATCGTAAAACATGAAAAAAAGCTACTTATGATTTTCAGAAATGGAACTTGGGATTTACCAAAAGGTTGGATGGATGCAGGGGAATTTCCGATGCAAACCGCGCTGCGCGAAGTCAGGGAGGAATGCGGGCCGCTTGATCTGATAGTCGTTGATAATCTTCCGATTACTACCTATCATTGGTATCCAGTTAAGGGAAAATTTCTGCTTAAAGAAACGCAATGGTTCTTTATGTCCGCAGCTCATTCGCACCCCTTGATTCCGCAAAAAAAAGAAGGAATTACCAAAGCAGCGTTTGTAGGTTTTGAATCGGTCGAGGAGAGGTTAGCAAAGAGCTTTCCGATGATGCATTACCTTTGGGAAAGAATTCAACTTCACAATACGTTTATTTCTTAATTTTGTCGAAAACACTGAAAAAATGAAAAATATCATCGCTGTATTGTTATTGTTTTCCGTAGGATTCTTATGGAGTCAAAACAGCAAACCCTCACTTGCCTTTGATGCCGTGGAAATTGTCCGAAAAGATATTCCCTACGACGCCAAAGAACTGTTCGTTTTCACCTTTAAAAACAAAACCAAAAAAAGTGTGGTTGTGCAATCCGTTCAAACGAGTTGTGGATGCACCACTGCGGATAAACCAGCCAATCCAATTGGAAAAAAGCAAAAAGGTCAAATCAGTGTTTCCTACGACACGAAGCGTGTTGGAGAATTCGTGAAATCCATCACGGTTACCACCGATATTGGTGAACCAGTAGTACTTACCATCCGAGGAAACGTACTTCCAGAAAAACCCTAAATACGCTAGCGCACTTCTTGCAGCATTGAATTATGGAATTGTCCAAGACATTTAACCCCCAACCGATCGAGGAAAAATGGTATAGCCATTGGATGAAACAAGGCTATTTTCATTCTATACCGGATCACCGAGAACCGTATACGGTTGTTATTCCGCCGCCCAACGTTACTGGGGTATTACACATGGGCCATATGCTCAACAATACCCTCCAAGATGTGTTGGTGCGAAGGGCGCGAATGCTCGGGAAAAACGCTTGTTGGGTGCCGGGTACGGACCATGCCTCCATTGCCACAGAAGCAAAAGTGGTTGCAAAACTGAAACTGGAGGGAATTAGCAAATCCGATTTAACCCGCGAACAATTTTTAGAACACGCTTTCCAATGGAAGGAAAAGCATGGAGGTATCATTCTCGATCAACTTAAAAAGCTTGGAGCTTCTTGCGATTGGGAACGTACCCATTTTACCATGGACGCCCATTATTCTGAATCGGTAATTCAAGTGTTTGTTGACTTGTTCGAAAAAGGAAAAATTTACCGAGGCGTACGTATGGTGAATTGGGATCCGGAGGCGTTGACTGCTGTATCCGACGAAGAAGTTGTGTACAAAGAAGTGAATTCGCGCTTGTACTTCGTTCGATACAAACTAGAAGGTTCGGACGACGAATGGTTGACCGTAGCCACTACCCGTCCCGAAACCATCTTGGGTGATACCGCGTTGTGCGTGAATCCGGAAGATTTACGCTACGCCAACCTTGTAGGAAAAAAGGTTCAGGTACCTCTGAGCGGACGTTGGATTCCCGTAATTGCCGATGCGTATGTCGATCCGGCGTTTGGTACCGGGTGCCTCAAAGTCACGCCCGCTCATGACATTAACGATTACGCCTTGGGAAATACGCATAAACTTGCGCATATCGAACTTTTTAATGAAAATGGAACTTTGAATGAAAACGGGCTTCATTTTCAAGGCATTGATCGCTTTGAGGTGCGGAAACTGATCGCTGTCGAATTGAAGGAAAAAGGCTATTTGGTAAAAACTGAGGACCATTTGAACAAAGTCGGTTTTTCCGAAAGAACCAATGCGGTGATTGAACCCAAGCTTTCAAAGCAATGGTTTTTATCCATGAGCGATATCGCCAAACCTGCACTCGAAAATGTGATGAACGATACCATTCGGTTTTTTCCAGATAAGTTCAAGAATACCTATCGTCATTGGATGGAGAACATCAAAGATTGGTGCATTTCTCGGCAATTATGGTGGGGACATCAAATTCCTGTTTGGTATTACGGACAAGATACCAACGATTTTGTAGTGGCACACAATGCTCAGGAAGCCCAAGAAAAAGCCTCGGCGATTCTAGGGAAACGGTGTTCAATGGAAGAGCTTCATCAAGATCCAGACGTGCTGGATACTTGGTTCTCTAGCTGGCTTTGGCCCATTTCCGTGTTTAAGGGTATAACAAATCCCAACAATCCTGAAATTGCTTATTATTATCCAACCAATGACTTAGTGACTGCGCCCGAAATAATGTTTTTTTGGGTGGCTCGAATGATCATTGCTGGCTACGAATACCGTAGGGAATTACCGTTTAAAAATGTCTATTTTACCGGAATAGTTCGGGATAAACTGGGGAGAAAAATGTCGAAATCCTTGGGGAATTCTCCGGATCCTATTGAGCTGATTGGTCAATTTGGAGCCGACGGCGTTCGTATGGGGGTATTGATCTCTTCTCCCGCCGGTAACGACCTTCCATTTGATACCTCACAATGCGAACAAGGAAGAAATTTTGCCAACAAAATATGGAACGCCTTTCGTTTGATTGATGGATGGGAAGTGCTTGATTTTGATCAACCCGACCATGCGAAAGCAGCCATTGCTTGGTTCGAAGCGCGCTTAAACCAGACTTTACCGCTTTTGAATGAATTGTTCGACAAATTCCGAATTTCCGAAGCTCTCATGGAATCGTACAAGTTGGTTTGGGATGATTTCTGTTCTTGGTATTTGGAAATGGTAAAACCCCCTTACGGAGAAGGCATGGATTCCGTTACTTATCAAGCGACTTTAGAGATTTTTGATCAGATCCTAAGATTATTGCACCCTTTCATGCCGTTTTTAACGGAAGAGATTTGGCAATCCATTCAGAAACGAGACGGTCATGAATCCATCTGCATTGCCCATTGGCCTGTTGCTCAGCAGCCGAATGAAAAATGGCTGGACTCTTTTGAGGAGTTTGCGGAAATTAT
>RFQF01000138.1 GCA_009925805.1 Flavobacteriia bacterium
AAATGATAGTGAAGCCCGTCAATTAAGTGGTGAGTATAGCCTTGTTAAAGCGGCTAAAAAAATTATGGCCATGGGGCCTAAATATTTGATCATTAAAAAAGGGGAACACGGAGCCTTGTTGTTTCACGAGGGACAGATTTTTTCAGCACCCGCCATTCCTTTGGAAGAGGTGTACGATCCAACCGGGGCAGGGGATTCGTTCGCTGGAGGATTGATGGGCTATTTGTCCGCAAAAGGCCAAGTTTCCTTTGAAAACTTGAAAAATGCCGTGATTGCAGGCAGTGCAGTTGCCTCTTTTTGTGTGGAGAAATTTGGGACCCAACGGTTAGAAGAAATTAACTACAGCGACGTTGTGGCGCGCATGGCCATCTTACATCAATTAACGCACTTTGAATTTAGCGAGAATGGAACAGCTTAAGGAGATACTGAGTCAGTTACAGGTTTTCGAAACGCGGGAAGATTTAATACCGAATGGGAAAGCCATTAATGACCTAAAAATTTTGTTTGAAGACACGCTTTTGGAAGAAGAACGCCTTCAACAAATTGCTGCACTTGAAGCCAGGGAGCGCGGTGAATCATTCGATTCTTTGGATTTTACGGAAGTAAAGCAAGCCTTTCTTGGCCTTTACAAAACCCTTCATGAGCAAAGAAAACAGCAACTCGTGCTCAAAGAAGCCTTGGAAAAGGAAAACTTGAAGCTCAAGAAAAACCTGATTGAAGACCTTAAAAAAATCATTGAATCGGAAGAGCACATCGGTTCCGCCTTTAATGCCTACAAAAGCATTCATGAAACTTGGAAAAAGGTAGGAGATATTCCGAGAGAATACCGAGATACCCTACAAAAGGAATATTCGCGGTTGATTGAAATCTTCTTCTATACCATGCGCATTTATCAAGAAATAAAGAGCCATGACTACAAGCGAAACCTGCAAAATAAACAACTCATCCTGCATAAACTCCAGCAGTTACGCAACGAGGAAGAGGATATTAAAACGGTAGAGCAGCAACTCCGTGTCCTTCAGGATGAATGGGAGGAAATTGGCCCCGTGCCAAATGAAGAATGGGAGGCGATTAAAGCCAAATATTGGGAAATTGTGCGCCAGATATACGACAAAATCAATGCGCATTATGAGGCCCAGCGGCAGGAATACGAAAAGAACATTGAAGCAAAAAAGGCCTTAGTGCAAGAGCTTCAGGGTATTTGCGACAAAGCAACAACGGCTAGCTCTTTTAAGGAGTGGGACGCCTTGGTGGAGCAGGTTAAAACGATCCAAGAAGCGTATAAAAAAGTAGGCCCGGGAGTCCGTAAAGAAAATGAAAGTCTTTGGAAGCAATTTCGTGCCGCCAACGATGCTTTTTTTGAGCTGAAAAAAAATAATGCTAAGGAACAACAAGCGCTTTTTTCGGAAAGAATCGAGGCTAAAAAGAACGTAATCACCGAAGCAGCCCAACTTAAAATCACCACCGATTGGAAAGAGGCCACACATCGCATCATTCAATTGCAAAAACAATGGAAAACCTTAGGGAATACCGGAAGGGCAGAAAATAAACTCTGGTCCCAGTTTCGAGAAGCCTGCGATGCCTTTTTTGCCGCCAAGGATTCGGCCAATGCGGAGGCTGAAAAAGCCTTGGAGGTAAATTTCCAATTAAAACAAGCGGTTATTGAAAAAATCAAAACCTTTCAAGCAGAAGACAAAAGCGAAGGATTAACGCAACTTAAGGCCTTTTCCGCAGAATTTACTGCCATTGGACATGTTCCTATCGCGCAAAAAGATTCTATTTACAATGAATATAAAGCGGCCCTGGATCAAGCCTACGAAGGGTTAAAACTCAATCAAAAAGAACGAGAACATTACGATTTTAAGGCAAAAGTGGACCAAATCTTGACGTCCAACGACCGAGATAAGCAACTTCAACGGGAACGAATGGAACTGCGTAAGAATATCGAACGCCATGAGCAAGAAATCAACCGTATGGAAACGAATTTAGCTTTCTTTGCCCGATCGAAAGGAGCCGATGCCTTGAGACAAGAGGTTGCGGTTAAAGTTCAAGGAATCCAAGATCAAATAACCACCTTGAAACAACGGCTAAAAATGCTTCCGAATGAATAGAATTACCAATGCGTTTATTCTGGTCTTATTATTTCCACTCATGGCCTTGGTTATTTTCGTTGCATTTGATTTACCCTTGGGTATTTTTAGAACCACGGGTGCGCAACTTCCCCTTCGAAAAGAAATTATTATAGGAATTTCCCTAATGATAGCCGTATTATTCGTTAATCGAAGCGTGAAGCGATGGATGGCGCTTCATACCGTGTCGCAAAAGGACCGTTTTGTGTTTAATGTGCCTTTGTCGAAGGAGCGCAAGAAACGCATTGTAGCCTACGGCATGCTTGAATCTTTGGTTTATATGATTATAGGAATAGTCTTGGCGGTGCTTAGCCTGCAAGCCCTACCTGCCGCAATCCTTTTTCTTGTTTTTGGAATTGAAGGTGTTTTTTTTATTGTTCAAGGCAAGAACCGGTTTGCCATAGGGCTCAGCCGAAAAGCCATCATTGTGGCAGACCGCGAAGTATCGGTCATTTATTATACCGGACTTCGCAAGGTGAGCATTAGCCAACAGACCCTTTATTTCGATTATCTACAATCGCTGCAGTTGTGTTTTCCCATTGATGTGCTTCCGGAAGACCAACGGTAAACATTTACCGCCCGTTTGGAGGAGGTAGTAGACCCCAATAAAGTGTTGATTCAGAATCTTGGATCATGGAGGAAGTAAAAATTCTCATTGTCGAAGACGACGCATCCTTCGCTTCTCTTTTACAGAATCAATTGGCGATTTTAGGGTACAATCCTTACGATTTAGTGCATGTAGACAACTTAGCGGAAGCACAAGAAGTCAAAAGTGAGTTCGAACCGGACGTTATTTTGTTGGATTTGAACATTCGCGATTCCTTTGGCATTGAAACCTACGAAAAATTAAGTACGGTTTTCAGTGAAGCGCCTATTGTGGTCTTGTCCGGGATGGACGACCGAAATTTGGCCATGAGAATTGTTGCCCAAGGGGCACAAGATTACCTGTTGAAAAATGAGATCAACGGCGGAGCCTTGGATAAAACCATTAAATACGGGATGCTTCGCAAGACCTTCCAAGCACGCCTGTCCGATTCGGAACGAAAATACAAGGATTTGTTTTACAATTCCCCCTTGCCCATGCTGCAATTGGTGGCTTCAACCCATGAAATTAGTTTTGGTAATCAAGCCGCATTAGATTTATTCGAGGCCAAGGACCCTTTGGCCTTGATCGGCAGGAAACTTACCGATTTTTTGGAAGCAACGCCGACGAATTTAACCGACGATACCGCTGCCATGCAAGAAATCCACAACCTAACCACCTTGAACCATGATGTTCGTGCGGTAACTATTACTATAAAGGCCTTAACAGAGGTGAAAGATGCGGAGATTTGCCTTATTGTGGACAAGACCGCTGAACAGCTCTTTGAGCAGCGTAAATATGAAATCATTGCTCAAGCCGAAGAGGGAGAAAAGAAGAAAATTGCGCGAGAATTGCACGACGGAATTGGGCAGCAATTGGTCTTACTCAATTTATTGCTTCAAAATGTTCCGACCAACGAGGAAAATGAGGCATCGTTGGAAAATATTCGCCAGCTTTTACAAAGCTCAATTCAAGAACTTCGAGAATTGGCCTACAATTTACTTCCCCCGGCCTTGGACAAAGGTTTTCTAAATGCGTTAGAACGTTTTGCTTATCGGGTCAATGCTTTGGGAGGCGTGGTGTTCAACCTTAAAGTGAACAATCCAATTACGGAGGAATCTTTCGAGCATGTGGACCGATTCAACCTGTACCGTATTGTCCAAGAGGTGATCAATAATGCACTTAAACACGCGAAAGCTTCGGAAATCAACATGATTTTAAGCATGGAGGACACGAATTTGGTCATGCTCATTCAGGATAACGGTATCGGGTTCAATGCCCATGATATTAACGAAGGACTGGGCCTTCAAAATATAAAGTATCGAATGAAAATCACTGGAATTCGCGGTGGGATTTCCAGTGAACCCGGAAAAGGAGTTTCGGTGAAACTTATCCTAGCTTCGTGAATATCCTAGCCATTCGCCTCAGTGCCCTTGGGGATGTTTTACTCACCTTTCCCGTATTACAAGGGTTAAAAGAGAAACATCCTAAAGCGAAACTCTATATTCTTTGCAAGCCAGAACAAGTTCCCTTGCTTCGCCTTTTGCCCTTTGACGTGTATCCCATCGTTTATAAAGGTTCTGCATTTACGATGGCCAAAGAACTAAGAAGAATGCGTTTCAATCGGGTGGTGGATTTTCATAACAACCTGAGAACGTTTCTTTTACAACTTTTCATGCTGCGTTTTCAATGGCGCCGCGTCAAAAAAATGAATGGGATAAAATGGTGCATGACGGCCTTAAAGCAACAGCATCTTACGGTTTCCTCAATCGTTGAACGCTATGCGCTGGCAGCGAACATTGCTTTGCCTAAAGAAAGGCTTTCCTTAAATAGTAATCCACCCAGTGCTTCTGCCTTGCCAGTAAAGTATGTGGCTTGGGTTTTGGGGGCGAAATTTAAAACTAAACAGTTCCCCATAGCCAAAATTAAAGAAGCCCTTGCAGCCTGTTCGATGCCCGTAGTGCTGCTGGGGGGCAAAGAAGAGCAAGCGATTTCGGAGGAGATTCTGCATTCTTTTCCCAAAACCCTTAGCCTGGTTGGCAAAACCGACTTCTCCGAAGCAGCTTGGGTATTGAGCAATGCACAATTGGTGGTAACGAACGACACAGGTCTGATGCATTTAGCGGCCTTTTTTAATCGTCCGATGCTGATCATTTGGGGAAACACGGTGCCGGGTTTTGGTATGGGACCTTACGCGTGCACCCATGTGGAGCATTTTGAAGTCAGGGGCCTTTCATGTCGTCCCTGTTCAAAAATCGGGTATCCAACGTGCCCTAAGGGCCATTTTAATTGCATGCAACGTCAAGATACAGCGTTACTTGCCCGACGTATCAATGCGCTATTTCATCAAGAAACACCAGGATCTCCTGAATAGCGGAAGGGTCGAAGGTTATTTCGTTGCTCCCATATTCCATGGGGTTTCCCGTATTTGAGGGCTGAAATAAATGATTGAGCCGCGGGAGGCAAACGATCTTTTTAACCTTTCCTGGTCCAGGGTTACAATAGTTCGAAATAGCTTCCAAATTACGCTTAGCAGGAACTTGCAAGTCCACATCTCCGTTCAGGGCTAAATAGTGGCAAGTTATCTTTTTTAAATCTGCCATGGGTTCGTAGCCAAGGAAGAACAACATCCAAGGATTGGCATACGTAGAAAGGATTGCATCTATCCATGCTTCACGGTTGTTCACACCGATTTCTTGTAAGTCTTTTTTACGTAATTTTCTTGCATATTCTTGTAAAAAACTTCGAGCGTTTTCTTGAATTTCCTGATTGCTCGAGCTTAGAATGGCGAATAATTTCTCAGAAAAT
>RFQF01000139.1 GCA_009925805.1 Flavobacteriia bacterium
TAGTAAAAGGCTGTCGCTCGCCACACAATTCATGCTGTCGGTACCTGTTACCGTGATCCATTCTTGCTGAAGCGGGGTATACGATTGCAGTTGCGACAAACCGTTTTCCCATACATAGGATATACCTCCGGAAGCTTGGAGAACTGCGGACCCTCCTGGGCATAGGGTCGTATCATTTCCGGCGTAAATCGGAGGAAGCGGGTATATCGTTAAAGGGCTGATCAAGGTATCGCTGCATCCGTTGTTGCTCGTTTCAACAAGAGTAACCGAATAGGTTCCGGGAACATTGTAGGTATGTATTGCGTTGAATGCTGCCACGGCAGGGCTTCCGTCCCCAAAATCCCAACTAACGCCTTGAAGACCAGATATCGAACTTAGGTTAAAGGTGGTTGACTGCGCAATGCATGGAACCGTAATGAGGGGCGCCATGTGAGGCGTGGCCAATACGGAAACGGTTTGAATCGCGGTATCTACGCATCCATTGGAACTCTGTGAAATCATGATCACTTGGTGGTTTCCAGGACCGTTAAATTGCACATAAGCCTGCGAATTATTTTGAGAAATTACATTCCCCGTAGGAAATTGCCACGTGTTGGTGAGGGTCACATTGGGATTATTGGTGTTCACCGTAGCCGTGGATTGTAAAGCAATGGGCGTGTTTTCACACCCCGCCGCGTACGTGAATCCCGACTGCACAAGCGTTGGGGTGGCCTGAACATTCAACTCCACGGTGCAGGACCCCTGGTTGGAAAAGGTCGTCATGGCGCAGGTGTAAACTTGATTTACATTGGGATTTGCGATGGTTATTTGCTGACCGGTTAAATTTCCAGGATGCCAAACGTACGATTGAAATCCGCTTGGAGCGGTTAACACCAAGGGCTGATTTCCACCGCAATAATTAACGTTAATCGACATGGCCATGCATTCTGCTGCCAAGTAAGCGTAACCGAAATGAGCGCCCTGAGCGCAATCCCAGGTGGTGAATTCGATTTGAATGTTTTGTCCCATATAGGGCGATAAATCGACACCTACCGTGGTCCAAGGTAGCCAGGTTTTTCCAGCACAGGTTTGGAAATTTTGTCCAGGCTGCCCGCCGTAAACGGTGTAGGTGCCGCAACCCCCTCCCACGGGCATTCCCAAGGCATTTAGGATTTTGGCTTCAAACTTAGGTTGTTGCGCAGGAATGTGGCCCGGGTTTTCTAACACCACCGCATATTTGTAAACGAATAAAGCACTTTGTGGCGTTACTTGAATGCTGTAACTTATCTTTTCAGCCTGTGCCCCAGTTGATGGATTTCCAAGTTTGATGGATTTCGTATGACCGGGAGGAATGAGCGGAAGTTGGTTGCAAGTATAGGGGTCAGTTCCTTGTTGTGAAATGATGGTATGTCGACCATTCACGATACCAAAAGTGGCCCCGGGGGAGGCATAGGTACCGGTGTATCCCGTCCAATTGGCAAAGGTATTTGCCGATAAATCTACATTTGGACAGGAGGCATTTTGAGAAAAACAGGCACAAGAAAGTTGAATTGCTGCGAGAACAGCCAAGGCTTTTAAGGTCGTCATGGATTAGGATTTTGTCGTGATGCCGTCGTTAACGATACTTTGACTTTTTTTTGTATTCAGTGTGAATAAATTGAGCAAAAGGCGCTTATTTCTGTAAAAAAACCACGTTTTGGCAACGCAAAGAACCTAAATGACGTTTTGTGAACAAAAATTCTTAATTTAGTACAATAATTAATCAACATGAAAAAAGTTCTTTTATTCTTCATTTTCACATGCAGTTTTGTAGTGGGTTTAAATGCTCAAGTTTATGCAGTAGCCGCTTCAAAAGCTGACTTCGCTAAGGAAAAATCAAAGGGAATCATCACCTTTCGATTTGGATCGGATGTGTTACCTGAAACGATTCTTACCAACAGCGAAAATTTTGCGGAAAATTTCACTACGGTGTTTGATGCTGCCAAATATGTTGGAACATTTACCATGAAAGAAAATACAGAAATGAACCGCTTAATGTTGGGTAGATTGCTCATCATGTGCGGAGTGGAAGTGGTAGAATTTGATGGTGCGCAACTTCCGGTTTATCAGTTTTCGAACGAACAGTTAAAATAAATTCGAGCCTTTCCGGCCAATGATGGATTTTTCATTTCCTAAGGTGGAACTCCACCTGCACATTGATTGTTCTTTAAGTTTTGCCTTTGTTTCAAAGTATGTTCCTGGAATTAGTTTGGAACAATACCAACAGGTGTACAATACGCCGGTGAATTGTTGTTCCTTAAACGACTATTTGGCATGCGCCCAAGCGGCCATCGAATTGATGCAAACACGGGAACAGATTTACGATGCCACATTGGACGTAATGCAACAATTGGAAAAGGACCAGGTGATGTATGCGGAATTACGGTTTGCGCCCCTACAGCATCTAAAAAAGGGTCTTACGCCTCATGAAGTGGTGGAGGCGAGTCTCGAAGCAGTAAAGGCGTACCAAGGTTCCGTAAAGGCAAACTTGATCTTGTGTACGTTGCGACATTTTACCAAGGAGCAAAGCGAAGAAACGGCTGATCTTGTGATTCATTTTAGCAATCAGGGAGTCGTGGCATTGGATTTGGCGGCAGACGAGGCTGGTTTCGGTGTAGAAAATCACAGGTCCGCTTTTGAAAAAGTGGTTGCGCACGGGATACCTTGCACGGCGCATGCAGGAGAAGCACTTGGACCAGCATCCGTAATAGAAACGTTGGATTATTTAAAACCCCGCAGAATTGGACACGGTATACGCTCCGTTGAAAATTCCAAATTGCTTCAGCGGTTAAAAAAGGAGAATATCCATTTGGAAATCTGTCCAACAAGCAACCACATAACCCAAGTTTTTCCCCAAGGTGCCAATTATCCCATCGAAGTATTGCAACGCGAACAAATATCCTTTGGAATTAATACCGATGGAAGAGCAATTTCTAATGTCACCCTGGCCGATGAATATTGGTGGCTCATGAAAAATAAAGCTTGGGGTATTCAAGAAATTTACCAAGCCAACCTCCATGCTTTGCATGCAGCCTTTATTTCGGAAGAAGAGCGTTTGCCCTTGCTTAAAAAACTAAACGAAGGATTTGCAACCTTTTCAACGACGCTTCAAATTAAAGATTAGCGAAACGCTCAATCGGTAATAGGTGTCTTTTTGATTTAAATCACCTCGGCGGCTCCCTGGAGGAAAAAGTTCGGGGCTTTTACTGGGATTGGAAAGGTATTGCGCGGCGGGGTCGCTTAACGATCCTAATGCGGGATAAAAGCCTGAAACATCGTCCATAAAATCCGTGAATGTTTTAAAGCAAGTGGCTTCAAATCCAATGCGTGTTTGTTTTGTCAATCCAAAGCGCATTCCAAACCCAAAGGGCATGATGAAGGTAGCTTTTCCATAATCTTGTCCTTCGGTTTTAAGGGGCCGTAATGCCACCAAAGTCCCATTATAATTCGCTTTTGGATTGTACGTGGCGAAGCCCATTCCACCAAAAGTATAAAGCTGGAAATTCGAACCTTTTTGACGGGTTTTTGAGGTAAGGCGGTAAAACTTTCCGTTGAACTCTTGCGCTAAAAAAATAAACTCGAGCCGTTGACTGAACTCGAAATTGTAGGATTGAAACGAAAGATTGCGCGCATGACGGCGCGGATTTTCCAGTTGGAACGGTTGTTAAAGTTTTCCCATTTGATCCTTTTCCCTTGGGCAAAAAATCCCGAATGGAGTAACCAAAAAACAACCAGTAAATGAAATTTTTTCATTCGTGTGATATCAATTTATTCTGGGTTCCTAATCAAATAAATAATTTGAAAAAGGAAACCTCCTGCAGCGGCACCTAGAACCACAGGAATGAAAAGGCTCATTTTACCACCAGAACAACCCGCTGTACAAGGGGTTAGGGTGTGGTAGCATGTACCGGTAATACCACCAAGGACACCCCCAATGCCAAACCAAATTTCTTGGGATAGTTTCATGTTTCAAAAGTACTAAAAGCAGTTGGGTCAAAAAAGGGTTGTCCCCTTCACGTTAACGCACAAAAAAAGTCTGGGCGTTTCCAGACTTTTGATGGGTGCCCGTACTGACCGAGGCACGAGCGTCAGTGCCCACGACTGGATTACTTCGTGAACCAAAAAGGTTTTTTCGCTATTCCATCAAAAGTCTAGCTCCGTTGTCGCAACCATCCTTTTTTATTTCCATCCTTAAAAATGAGAGCATTTATCGGCTAGAAATAAAAAAGTCCGGGCATTTCCAGACTTTTGATGGGTGCCCACGACTGGATTCGAACCAGCACACCTATTGGCACCACCCCCTCAAGATGGCGTGTCTACCAATTTCACCACGTGGGCATTGAACCGCAAAGATACAGAACAAGCGGGATTATCCAATAACCTCTTCATGGTAATTTAAATCTTTGGAAAAGGTTTCTTTGAGGTGGTATATTCCCCAAAAGGCACTGAATAAACTAAGTAAACCAACCACCATCGCTGCAGTGGAGGTAGGAACGATCGAGGTTAATCCCACAAATAAGGAAACAATGATAAACACGCTCCCACGCACAAAATTCGGTACCGTATTCGCTGCTGTCGATCGAATGTTCGTGCCAAATTGTTCCGCTGCAATGGTCACAAAAATTGCCCAATATCCCGTAGATGCCCCAAGTAAAAAACAATAGAAATAATACATTTCAAGGCTAATTCGCTTTGGTCCAAATAAAAACGATACGATAACGATTAAGCTCATGCATAAAAAGATAATCACGACTTTCCTCCGGCTTCGCAACCATTGACTTAACAATCCTGCAAATAAATCCCCCAAGGACAGACCAATGTAGGCATACATCACAGCATATCCATTATGAACATTTCTTAATCCATGCAAGGGGCCAAAATCATCTTTTGAATTCATGATCAGCAATCCCACAATAAACCATATGGGGATTCCAACTAAAATGCATAGAACATACTTTTTTCGGTTGGCCTTGTTTCCAAAAATGAGCATTAAATCACCTCGTCGGATACCTTCTTTCTGCATCGCGTCAAACATTCCGGATTCTAAGGTTCGCATACGTAACATCAACAACACCAAGCCCAAAAAACCTCCCACCAAATAAGCAACCTGCCAATTTTGCAAATAACTTCCGGTTAGGGCACTAAAGCCTTGCCCAATAGCATCTCCCTGGGTGCCAATGAGCGTTGCGAACACGGCTCCTAACGCACCGAAACATACGATGATCATGGTTCCATAGCCTCGTTTTTCTTTGGGCATCAGCTCGGATACCAGGGTGATTCCAGCTCCAAGTTCACCGGCCAAACCCACCCCGGCAATGAAACGAATGATACAATAGCTGGGAATGTCAGTAACAAAGGCATTCGCAATATTGGCGATTGAATAGAGTAAAATCGATCCAAACAACACGTTGATTCGTCCTTTTTTATCCCCTAAAATTCCCCATAATATCCCGCCTGCAAACATTCCAATCATCTGAAGGTTGAACAACATTTTTCC
>RFQF01000140.1 GCA_009925805.1 Flavobacteriia bacterium
TCAACGCAAGGAAATCAACTTGCAACTCCTAGTGGAGTTTCTGCTACAACAACCAGAACTGATGGAGTTAATATTTCTTGGTCTGCTGTGTCTGGTGCTGCTTACTACGGTATTTGGTGGGGAGGTCCTCCTGGATACGACAACGCTCCTGACTTTGGTGGACCAAGTAGCGCTGGTGGGTGGAATGGTAGTGGAACTTCATTCTTAGATACGACTATTTCTGCTGGAGGAAGTCGCACATACTATGTTCAGGCATATCAAAGCGGAAACCCTACTGGAACAAAATCAAACTGGAGCGCTGGAGCAACTGGAACTAGAGCAAGTGCGCCGCCGCCAACTGCGCCAGTAATTACAAGTGGTCCTAGTATTTCTTGGGCTTCTGGAAACAACTTCACACTATCAGCAACTGCATCAAACGCAACTAACCTTGAATTTTTTGTTGAAGGAAAAGGATCGCAATGCCCCCTTTAAAGCAGAATTGGCTTCTGAGGTAATGGGTAATCCAATAAGCCTGCGCTGGAACGGTTTTTTATCCGACGATGTTGAACCCAATAAAATCCACCTCGTACGTCCGGACTCTAGCGAGATTATGGTGGATTCTTTTGTCGTTAAAAACAATCATTTACTGATTTACAGTCGATCCTGGAGCAAAGGTAAAGTAACCATACGCTTCGATTCAGAAGCGTGTTCTATGCGTTTGGGAGGGGTAAATCAACCCCAAACCTTGGAAGGGAATTATCTCGCACCGTCCGACCTCGGAACCTTAATGGTGCAATTTCCTGAAGAACTTCAAGGGCACCTCGTGCTGCTAGAAAAACAGGGCAAAATCGTACAAAGTAAACAATACGGAAAACAAAATGCTTCCCGCAAGGACGTGTTTCGGCAATTGATTCCGGGAGAATACCAAATACTCATCGTGGAAGATATCAACGGGAACGGATACTGGGATACCTTTCGTCCAACAACACGGGAACCGGCCGAGCCCTTAAAACGCTACACAAAAATCCCTAAAGTCCGCGCCAATTGGGAAGTGGAGGCGATATTAGAATAACCGATACAAAAGTTATCAACACCTTAACTGAAGTTATTAATAATCGGTAATTTTAAGATTCACGAATCACATCCATCATGTACTTAATTTTTGATACAGAAACCACGGGTTTGCCGCGTAATTTCAAGGCACCAATCACCGATACCGACAATTGGCCCCGAGTGGTTCAATTAGCTTGGCAGTTGCACGACATCAACGGAAAACTCCTCCGACGACAAGACGCCCTCATTCAACCCGAGGGCTTCACGATACCCTATGATTCTGAACAGGTGCATGGTATTTCGACGGCGCTTGCGGCTCAAGAAGGATTACCACTGCGGGAAGTGGTTACGCACTTTCTCAACGACCTTGAAAAAGCGCAGTTTGTCGTTGGACATAATCTTACGTTCGATTTGAATGTGTTAGGGTGTGAATTGGTGCGACTTGGGTTAGATTCAACCTTGCATAACACACCGGTTTTAGATACCTGTACCGAGGAGACTGCTGCACGCTTAAAACTACCCGGAGGGAAAGGTGGGAAATTTAAGTTGCCTACCTTGACAGAATTATACCGTTTCCTATTCGAGGAAAGTTTTGCCGAGGCACACAATGCAACTGCCGATGTGGAAGCCACAACGCGTTGCTTTTTGGAAATGATTCGCTTGGGCCATTTCAGCAAAGAGGCGCTTCGGCAAGATGCAGAGGAGCTTACGCGATTCCAGGAAGTAAATCCCCATAGGATCGCCCTTTTGGGCATAGAGCACAAAAACTTGAAAGCCGCAAGTAAGGCCTTGAAGAAAGCTTCGGTCAATGAAATATCCTTGCATGAGGAAATTTCGGAGGAATTAGAAGATGCTCCTTTTACCCACCTTCACGTACATTCACAATATACCCTATTGCAATCCACAGCGGAAATTAAAGCGCTGGTTCAAAAGGCGATACAGTTTAACATGCCGGCATTAGCCCTTACGGACAACGGCAACATGATGGCTGCTTTTCAATTTGAGAAAGTAATTTCAGAGCACAATAAGAAAATAGAAGAAGAGCGCTTAGAAGCCGAGGAAAACGGGAGCCCATTTTCTAAAAAACCAATCCTTCCCATTATCGGTTGCGAATTTAATGTGTGCCGGGATCGGAAAAATAAAAACGATAAGGATAATGGTTATAAAATCGTGCTTTTGGCAAAAAATAAACGAGGGTATCAGCAATTGATAAAAATGGCTTCGATGGCCTATACTGAAGGATTTTATTATGTGCCAAGAGTGGATAAAGCGCTGATAGAGCAATATAAGGAAGAGCTCATTGCACTTTCTGGAGGCATAGAAGGAGAAATTGGTTCACTGATTTTAAATGTAGGAGAAAACCAAGCCGAGGAGGCGCTTCTTTGGTGGAAATCACAGTTCGGGGAGGATTTTTACTTGGAAATAAACCGTAATAAGCTCGAGGCACAAGAACATGCGAACGAGGTATTGGTGCGTTTTGCCAAAAAGCACTCCGTGGCTTTAGTGGCTACCAACAATACGTATTATGTCGAACAAAGCGATGCCAAAGCCCATGATGTATTGTTGTGTGTGCGCGAAGGCGAACTCGTTTCCACGCCTATCGGACGAGGTAAAGGATATCGATATGGCTTTGCGAACGACGAGTTCTATTTTAAGTCCCCTGAGCAAATGAAGCGTCTCTTTGCCAATCTTCCCGAGGCAATCCTGAGCATCGGAGCTATTCTGGAGAAATGTGAGCCTTATAGCTTGTCGCGCAGCGTGCTCTTACCCAAGTTTGACATTCCTCAGGAGTTTATCGATCCATCGGATGAAACCGAAGGAACAAAAAACGGCGAAAATGCTTACTTGCGCCATTTGACGTATCTAGGAGCGGAGAAACGCTATGGAGCGCTTAGCGAGGCCTTAGTTGATCGCCTGGATTTTGAACTAAAAACCATTGAAAACACAGGGTATCCAGGGTATTTTTTGATTGTTCAGGATTTTTGCAAAGCTGCCCGAGAAATGGACGTGGCGGTTGGGCCCGGTAGAGGCTCCGCTGCGGGTTCAGCCGTGGCTTATTGTATTGGAATTACCAACATCGACCCTATAAAATACGATTTACTTTTTGAGCGATTTTTGAATCCCGATCGTATCTCTATGCCAGATATTGATATCGATTTCGACGATGAAGGTAGGGGAAAGGTTATTGACTACGTCATTAAGAAGTACGGTTCCAATCAAGTTGCCCAAATCATTACCTACGGAACAATGGCGGCGAAGTCCGCAATTCGCGATACCGCACGTGTTATGGACCTTTCATTGCCTGAAGCCGACCGGTTGGCAAAATTGGTTCCCGATTTATCCTTGAAAAAGCTTTTTGAGATGGATGATTTGGGGTTAATGGAAGCACTGAAAAACAACGCGGATGGTCTGAACAATGCCCGAGAATTGAAAAAAATATTTCAGGGTTCAGGTCCTGCGAGCGAGGTGCTCCATCAAGCCAAGGCCATTGAAGGGTCGGTTCGAAATACAGGGATTCATGCTTGCGGTGTAGTTATTACCCCGGATGACATCACGAATTTCGTACCTGTGGCTACGGCTAAGGATTCGGACATGTATTGTACCCAATTCGATAACTCGGTGGCAGAGGCTGCAGGCCTGCTTAAAATGGACTTTTTAGGGCTTAAAACGCTCACACTCATTAAAGACGCCCTTCGGATTATAAAAGAAAATCGGGGCATTGATCTCGATGCAGACCAATTCCCGATTGACGATGAGGCCACGTATCAATTGTTTCAGCGAGGCGAAACCGTGGGGGTTTTCCAATACGAATCGACCGGCATGCAGAAATACATGCGTGAATTAAAGCCCACCGAATTTTCCGATTTAATTGCCATGAATGCTTTGTATCGCCCAGGACCATTGGAGTACATTCCTTCCTACATTAAACGAAAGCATGGCTATGAAAAGGTGGTTTATGACTTGGAGGATTGTGCGGAATTTCTTCAAGAGACCTACGGAATTACTGTTTATCAAGAGCAAGTGATGTTACTTTCCCAAAAACTGGCAGATTTTTCAAAAGGAGAAGCAGATTCATTGCGAAAAGCAATGGGTAAAAAGGATATCAAGGTATTGGACAAAATGCGTCCGTTGTTTATTGAACGCGGAACAGCTAAAGGACATGACGTGGTGAAGTTGGAAAAAATTTGGAAGGATTGGGAGGCCTTTGCTTCCTACGCATTCAACAAATCGCATTCTACATGCTATGCCTGGGTAGCTTATCAAACCGCTTACTTGAAGGCGAATTATCCTTCCGAGTTTATGGCGTCGGTGTTAAGCAATAACATGAACGATCTTTCCCAAGTTGGTTTTTTCATGGAAGAGTGCCGCCGTATGGGGGTCGCAGTACTTGGTCCGGATGTGAATGAGTCACGCTTAAATTTTACCGTGAACCAGGAAGGCGCTATTCGCTTTGGGTTGAAAGCCGTTAAGGGCGTTGGAGAAGCACCGGTGGAAGCCATCCTGAAAGGACGGTCGGAGCAACGGTATGCCGGAATTTTTGATTTTTGTCAAAAAGTGGATTTTGCGGCCATCAATCAAACAGCCTTTAAACATTTGATTTATGCTGGAGCCTTTGATTCCTTTCAAGAATTGAACCGTGCCCAGTTTTTCGCAACGGATAACCGTTCAGAAACGCCTTTTTATGAGTTATTGATGCGCTACGGACAAGCATGTAAGAGCGAAGGACAAGCCGCGGATATTCTTTTCCCCGACGACGTGGCCTATCAAATTGTTCAGCCAAGCATCCCAAAATCGGAGCCGTGGTCGTCTGGATATACGCTCGGAAAAGAAAAAGAGGTTATCGGTATTTACATTTCGGGGCATCCCATGGATGATTTTAAGCGCGAAATTGATGCCTTTTGTTATGGGAATGTGGCCATGATGAAAACCCCGGAAGCGCACCTGGGCAGGGAGTTATTCATACCTGTGGTGGTGTTAGCGGCTGAACAACGGCAATCGCAAAAAGGAAACGCTTTTGGTACTATATTGATTGAGGATTATACCGATCAGTTCAAACTGAGTGTGTTTGGAGAAAATTACTTAAGGTTTAAGCATTTGTTTCAGCCAGGGGTGTTTTTGACACTTCGCGGAAAAATCGATGCTTCATGGAATGGAACGCGGGTAGAATTTGTCTTAAATGACGTAGAACTTCTGCAGAATTTGCGCGATAAACGCGTCAAGGGGGTACATTTGACACTCTCGAACAAGGAAGTAAACCATTTGCTGATTGAAGAATTGAATGAGATTTTGATGGCGCATCAAGGTCCGTGCGATTTAAAATTCACCATTATGGATCCCGTGGAAGGCATTGAGCTTAACATGACTTCGAAAACCCTGCGGGTTAAACCTGACACGGATTTGTATGACGCCTTAACCAAAATCAACGTG
>RFQF01000015.1 GCA_009925805.1 Flavobacteriia bacterium
TCAACTTGGCGACGGATGGGATGGCAAGTTTCAATCCTTGGATTGTGTACAGGGCACTTACACCTGGGTTATCAATTATCTCGAAGTCAACAGCAACCAACAACAAGAAGTGGTTGGACATGTCAACCTCCTCCGTTGAAACCTATAATATCATAACGAAATTCCCGGGATTCTTTAAGTAAATCGGTAGTTGTTGCTAATTAATGAACTACCTAAAATATAATGAATTTACAGAGGTTATCATCATGGGCTGGGGACCTGATTCGAAGGTACTGATGCTCTTCAAAGAGTTTAACCTAATGCTTATGATCGTGTCCATCATGGTCGTGCCCATCGTGGTTGTGCGGCACAACAGGTTGATCACCTTTGATGGGTGGCTCTAGGTTCACCATTTCTATTTCAAACACCAAGTCGCTGTAACCCGCAATACGCTGATTTCCCTGTGCACCGTAGGCCAAACGGTATGGCAAGTATAATTTGGCTTTTCCACCTTTTCCAATCAGTTTAATTCCTTCCTCAAAGCCGGGAATCATTCGTTGCACCTGGTAATTGAAATCAATGGGCACATTGCGGTCATAGGAGGCATCGAACTTCTCGCCCGTTGCCAAGAACGTTCCTTTGTAATGCAGGGAAATCTTCGACCCCAATTCCGGTTTGTAGGCCTCCCCTGGATTTTCAATCACATACATCAACCCGCTGGTGGACTGGGTTAAACCGAGGCTTTTATCCATCGCACTCACGCGCGTTTTGAAATCGGCGTTATACTCCGCGTCGCTCATGGCGGCAATTTTTGCAAAGGCAGCCATTCTTACGGCCTCAGCCTCCTTCAATTTTTTATATTTCCCATCAAAAGCCACCTGCGCATCAAACGCTTTCGCTTCTTTACCCACGCGCACAATCGTAACAGTGGTCATCACATCATTTTGCTGTATGGCATTCACTACGTCCTGCCCGGATACAACCTTTCCAAACACGGTGTGTTTTCCATCCAACCAAGGGGTGGCTTTGTGCGTAATGAAAAACTGGCTTCCGTTCGTATTGGGGCCAGAATTGGCCATGGAAAGAATACCCGGCGAAAGATGCTTGAGTGAACTGTCGATTTCATCGTAGAATTTATAGCCAGGTCCTCCGGAACCGTTTCCAGCGGGGTCTCCTCCTTGGATCATGAAATCGGCAATTACCCGATGAAATTTCAAGCCATTGAAAAAGGGTTTGGTGATTTTAGTGGTGTCTACCGTGAGTTTTCCCTCAGCCAATCCTACAAAATTGGCGACCGTCATCGGCACTTTTTTGTACTCCAATTGGCAAATAATTTCTCCTTTGGAGGTGTTGAATTTAACGTAAAGTCCATCTGCCAATTTTGGTATTTCTACTTGCGAGTCATTAGATACAATTTGCAGTTTTGGTGCACAAGAATTAATGAAGTATAAAATTAAAAAACCTAATAAAATAGAGCTGACCCTAGAGGAACAAAACAACATTCGCTTCATATTATTCAAAACTTAATAATTCCACTTCAAACACTAACGGAGAATAAGGTTTAATCAAGGGCGTAGGTGATTGTGCGCCATATGCCAGTTCCTGAGGAATATAAAACTTGTATTTTGCGCCTTTGCTCATCAATTGCACGCCTTCTGTCCATCCAGGAATCACTTGATTTAAGCCAAATTCAATGGGTTCGCCACGTTCCACCGAACTATCGAAAACCATGCCTTCGATGGTGGTACCGTGGTAATGCACTTTTACCTTAGAATCCGCTTTCGGGTGCGCTCCTTCTCCTTCTTTCAGAATTTCATACTGCAGGCCACTTGCTGTAGTAGTTATTCCTTTCTTTTTTCCATTCTCTGCCATGAACTTTTCCCCTGCACCCTTATACACCTCACTTTTTTTGTCTTCTTCCGCTTGTTTTTTCATGGCTTTTTCTTGAAAATACATGGATAAAATCGCATCGGTGGAATCCTGGCATACCAAACGGCCTTTAGCGATAGCATCTCGAAATCCTTGTATGATCAATTCATAATTGGCTTCGCTCATTTCTTTTCCTAGACTATTTCCGATGTTGACACCCATCAAATAGGATACAGAATCGATTTTATTTTTCAATTCTATCTTTTTAGCTTTTGATTTTTGCGCCACAGCTGCAAAGGAAAAAGCCACAATTCCTAAGGTTAAAATTATAGATTTCATACGTTAATTTCGGTTATCAATTCCCCAATACATCTTGTTACGGATTGTATCCAAGAAATTCGTGTGTTCAAATTTAACAACATTCAACAAGAATTCTGCTTTTGTTACGCGAATTTCCTCACCCTGTTTAATATTCTTGGTAATTCCATCCAAACTTACCAAGCAAGTTCGGTCGCGGCTTTCCAAGCTTAAATCAATCGGCAAATGATCTGGAACCACGACCGGCCGAACATTGAGGTTATGCGCAGCAATGGGTGTGATAATGTGCACCTTGCATCCAGGGGTAATGATGGGTCCGCCACAGCTTAGGTTATAGCCTGTTGAACCCGTAGGGGTAGCAACGATGAGTCCATCAGCCCAATACGAATTCAAGTACTTGTTATCCAGTTTCGCATGGACTATAATCATCGATGACGTATCCTTTTTTGTGATGGTTAATTCATTTAAGGCATATTTTTCTCCTTCGAAAAGGTCTCCTTCGGTGTCTACTTTAAGCAACGAACGTTTTTGATACTCGTACTTTTTTTGTTCAATTAAATGAAAAGTCTCGGAAATCGCTTCCTTGGATATATTGGTTAAAAATCCCAACCGGCCGGTATTGATCCCCAAAATGGGAACCTCGGAACTTCGAATATAGCGAACCGCTCGCAAGAAACTGCCGTCTCCCCCAAGGCATATCATCATATCGATTCCTTGATGAAAATCGGAAGCCTGGTTAAATACATCACACAATAGATGATAATCAAACTTGGATCGCACATGGTTGAGCAAATCTTCTTCCAGTACCAACTCCCAAGCACGTTTCCGGCATTCTTCCACCACTTGGGTTAGATACTCCAAATTCTGACGTGAAAATTTATACCCGTAAATAGCTATTCGCATACTTAGAATTTCATAAAGTTCATGAGCGCCTCATACCTTCTACGTAAATCGGATTCCGCGTCTTTATCTTGAAATGCTTCCTTGATGGTGTATTCGTAGCGTTCAAAGGTTCGAATCACCGCAGAAAGATTGGATTGATTGATTTTCAAGGTCACTTCCAAACGCGTACTATCCTCGGATGAAGTTATAAAAGAACTTAATATCTTGGCATTGTTACTTTCCACGATTTGTGCAATCTGCGCCAAACTGTAGTCCACCGAATTCATTTCCAGCACCAACACACCTCCATGCTCTTTCAAACTGCCAAAATTCGATAATATCGACATGATGCCGTAAATCGAAATGCATCCCTTGTATTCCTCCGTCTCACTCAATACAGGAAGAACCGATAATTTCTCGTTGGACATTCGCAACAGGATGTCGTAAATGTGGGTATTTTCCAACACAAAAGGACGCGGCAAGTGGTCGAATAGGTGATCTAAATCCGAATCGAGGTTGAGGTGATCGAGCACGGCTGATTCTGAAACGACGCCCACAAAATTCCCATGCTTTAACACCGGCAGGTGACTTACCTTAAATTCGTCCATCCAAAGCAATACCTTCTCCCCTGTATCCGTGTGCAACAAGGGCGGAATTTCATCCGACAACATTTCGATAGCTCGCATAGCGCAGCAAAGGTACTAAATCCGAGGATAGTTTGTAATTTTGAAGGAACGAATGACCCGACTCAGTGTAAACATTAACAAAATAGCCACCTTGCGGAATGCTCGAGGGGGCAATTTACCCGATCTGCTTCAATTTGCCCAAGATTGCGAGCGTTTTGGTGCCGACGGAATTACGGTGCATCCACGCCCCGATGAACGGCATATTACTCGAAACGATGCACTCCTCTTGCGTGATGTTATTTCCAAAGAGTACAACATCGAGGGCTACCCGGACGAGCGATATTTTGAAATTTTACGCGAGGCGAAACCTGACCAAGCCACCTTGGTTCCTGACGGTCCAAACGTTCTTACCTCCTCGGAAGGATGGGATATTCGAGCGAATTTCGAGTCCTTGAAGGATTGGATTGATCGCATCCATCAATTAGGAATCCGGAGTTCACTGTTCGTTTCTCCGGAGATTGAACAAATAGAACTCGCGGCGGAAGTTGGAGCTCAGCGGATTGAATTCTACACAGGACCATTCGCCCAACAATTTATCAGCGATCCGAGTGCGTCGGTAACATGCTATTCAAAGGCGGCTGATGTAGCTTTACGTTGCGGTTTAGGAATCAATGCTGGGCACGACCTCAACTTGGAAAATTTGAGGCACTTCAGGGAGCACGTTCCAGGGCTTTTGGAGGTTTCTATAGGGCACGCCTTGATATCTGATGCGTTGTATTATGGGATTGAAAACACCATCTACCTCTACAAACGCTGCTTGAATCCTTAATTTTTGTTGATAATGGTTCGTGTAGGATAGGCGAATCGGATGTTGTTTTCTCGAAACCGACGATCAATTTGATACCGTAAATCGGATTTAAAATTGAGGATCTCCCAACTGTTTTTTGCCCAAAACACCAATTCTAAATCCATGCCACTTTCCGAAAAATTGGCCAGACGAACAAACGTAGTTTCATTGGCATCTACCATAGGGTGCCTTTTTGCGACATCCACCAGAATTTGGGTTGCCAGCTCCGTGTTGCTCCCGTATTCGATTTGGACGTGTAAGGTGAACATGGATAAGCGGGAGCTATGGCTCCAATTCTCTACTTTATTTTGGGTTAAATGGGCGTTCGGCAATAGTTGAATGTTTCCTTCCCGGGTTTGAATTTGGGTAGTTCGTACCCCTATTTTCAGAATTTTGGCCACGAACAAAGTTGACGTTTGTTTGAGATTATGATTTTTATCAGAATTAATTTCTACAATATCTCCTACCTTAATATTTCCTTCCAGCAACAATACAATGCCAGCTATGATGTCCTTAAACAAATCCTGTAATCCAAGCCCAATTCCCACCAATAATCCAACCGAACCCGTAAGGATCAACGAAATATCCAAGCCCAGAACATTGATCGAAAGTAAAAATGCACCAATATAAATGACGTATCGTGCAATTTGAACATAGACAAACACTACATCGTAGTCCCGCTTTTTACTGGATTGAACTTTACGGCCTATATACAACTTATACAGACTGATGAAAATGCGCGCAAAAAGAAAAATAGCTACCACAAGGATCATGTTGTACAGGGACAACTTCAGCGCTCCTATTTGGATTAGATTGTATTGAATAAACTCGCGAAAGGTGACGTTGGGATTATTAAACCGAAAACTGTAAACCGCCACATACATCGCCACCAGATAAACGCTTTGCGTAAAAAGTCTAAAATACGTTTCGCGTCGTCCTTCGATAAGGATATTGTTACTTTTCAGCGTCCTTCGAAGAAACCTGGACAGCAATTTTCGAAGTACAAAAGCCGAAAAAGCGATTAAAAAAAGAAATATAAAATTCCAAATACAAATGTTAAAAGGACCAATTTTGAATAAGGTAGTCGTAAACATTACTTTAAAATTATACGGCCGTTTCGCGTAGATAATTGCTGTTTAACACGCTCGTACACCATTTGCTTGCTTAACAAGGTTAGAATTTCCTCCTCCACCAAACCCTCTTGCTGCATCTGCCGTTGTATCGCGGCAATTAATTCTCCAATTTTTGCCTGCTTAAAATTATACAGCGTCTGCATCAAGGTGTTTCCCAGATCATTGGATTCGTGTTTTGTGTATATTTTATATTTAAGTACCCAAGACTCGCTCAATTCTTCTTCAAAGCCAATCAGCAATGAGGCAAATTGAACCATTTCCGTATCTTGAACCCGTAAAAAATAATTGCTGGTGTATATGATCTGTTCAGCTATTCCTTGCACGATGGTCTCGTAAATTTTTTGGCAACCAGTATCGGAAAACGACAGTTCATCTTGGCTTAAATCCTCCACGATGAACTCGCTCACGGTGCAAGGACGTGATTGGTCGTTCAAGGAAATTTCCTGATCCCCGTATTTCAGCATGATCCGAATCAGGTCTTTTTCTATGCTCTCCGAAGGACTGCTTTGAATTTCCTGAACTGCGGGTTCAAGGGATGGGGCTTGTAAGATAGGCGTATCTTTCAACCAGGGTTCTTCCACAGCATCCGCCCATTTTCCTGAACGAAGGCGCTGCACTTCACGGGTAATCAATGCTTCCTCCAAAGCATATTTCAACGCTATTTCTTGTGAATAAACGCTTCGAGTGATCGAATCCGGAATTAAGGAGATTGAATGGACAATTTCTTTGATGAGTTTTGCTTTCTCAAGCGGATCGTTGGCGACCTGTTCAAAGAGCAATCCTGCCTTGAAAGCGATGAAATCTTGGCGGTTCGCAACGATAAATTCAAGGAGGTCTTGCTGTGAATTTTTTCGAGCAAAGGAATCCGGGTCTTCTCCGTCAGGAAACAAAAGCACCTTTACATTCAATCCTTCTTCTAATATCAAATCTATTCCACGAAAGGAGGCTTTAATCCCTGCGGCGTCCCCATCGTATAAAATGGTAATGTTCTTTGTGTAGCGAGAAATCAGGCGAATTTGTTCTTTGGTAAGGGAGGTTCCTGAACTCGATACCGAATGGCAAATCCCGGATTGGTGCATGCTAATTACATCCGTATACCCTTCGCAAAGCAAGCATTCGTCGTTTTTAATGATTTCGCTTTTGGCAAAATACAATCCATACAATATCTCACTTTTGTTGTAAACTGGACTTTCAGGGGAGTTAAAGTACTTGGCGATTTTTTTATCGTTCAGCAAGGTTCTTCCACCAAATCCCAACACCCGTCCCGAGGCACTATGTATGGGAAACATCACCCTTCCCTTAAAAAAATCAAAGGTTCGTCCTTCGCGTTCTTTACTCAATCCCACTTTATCTAAATACTCGAACTTATAGCCTTTTTCCAACGCGGTGTGCGTTAAATCATTCCCAGCATTGGAGCAATACCCCAATTGAAATTTTTCAATCGTTTCTGAAGTGAACCCACGTTGTCGAAAATAAGCCAAGCCTATGGACTTTCCTTCATCCGTTGTATTCATGGAGGCCACAAAGTGATTTTTCGCGAACTCATTGATGATAAACAGGGCATCTTTTTCACCGGCCGCTGCAAGTTGTTCCGCCGTGAGTTCCTGTTCTTCAGGAATAGCGATATTGTATTTATTGGCTAACCAACGAAGCGCCTCCGGGTAGGAATAATGCTCTTTCTCCATTAAAAAACTGACCACGGTCCCTCCTTTACTGGTGGAAAAGCACTTGAAGATCTGCTTCGCAGGCGACACCATGAACGAGGGTGTTTTTTCGTTCGTAAACGGACTCAATCCTTTTAAGTTGGAGCCGGAGCGTTTTAGTTGCACGAATTCTCCAATCACCTCTTCAATGCGCGAAGTGTTCATGATTTCCTCGATGATATGCCCCGGAATTCTACTCATCGTTTGATTTCTTTTTCATCGATGATTTTACCTTGTTTATCGTAGGTCGTCCATAGGCCAACTTGTTCATCGTCCTGATATTCCCCGCGATAATGCAAGGCACCGTTGGGGTATTTAACAAGGCTAAAACCATTCTTTTTTCCATGTTGATACTCGGTCATAGAAAGCATTTTGCCTTGTTCCGAGAAAAATTCCCATGTTCCATCGCGTTGACCTAAAGAGTCCACCCCACCCTTAAATTTCAACTGTTTTTTTCCAGGATACCATTCAGAGTACTGTCCATCGGCGATTTCCACCAAGGTTTCATGCTTGGGCGGTATAGGTTGAGGTTCGTCCTTGCAGGCAGCAAGGAAAACCCATGCCATGATCCATATTAAGGGTTTTCGCTTCATTTTGTTCGTTGCATGGTATAGTCCACTAAACCGATAAGGGCGGTTTTCGCTTCATTATTTTCAAGGGGTTCTAACATTTTTTTGGCTTCTTCACCAAGGGAAACCATCCTTTGTTGGGCGTAGGTTAAACCATCGTTTTGAATAACTAATTCCATTGCTCGACGAATGTATTTTTCCTCGTTGTAGCGGTTTTTGATAATGTATCGAAGTTCCCTTTGCTCCGTGGTACTCGCATGATCCAATGTATAAATCATCGGCAAAGTTAACTTTTGCTCTCGAATATCGTTACCCGTTGGCTTACCAATTTCCGAAGACGATCCGTAATCGAAGATATCGTCCTTAATCTGAAACGCCAAACCCACGAGTTCTCCGAATTTGCGCAACCTCTCACGGTGTTCCACTTCCCCGGAAGCCAAACATCCGGCTTCACAGCAGGTAGAAATTAAAGAGGCCGTTTTTTTACGTATTACCTCAAAATAGACTTCCTCCGTGATGTCCAATTTTCGAGCTTTTTCGATTTGAAGGAGTTCTCCTTCCGACATTTCCCGTACTGATCGAGCAATAATTTCTAAAAGGTCGGTATTGTTTTTTTCTAACGAAAGCAACAGAATTCTCGAAAGCATGTAGTCTCCAACCAAGACGGCAATTTTATTTTTCCACAATGCATTCACCGAAAAATACCCGCGTCGCTCGTTCGCATCATCCACGACGTCATCGTGCACCAGGGTAGCGGTGTGAAGCAATTCCACCAAGGCAGCAGCATCTAATGCTTTTTGATTTACCGGTTGAAACAATCGGCAGGATAGAAACACAAAAATGGGACGAACTTGCTTTCCTTTTCGCTTCACTAAGTAATGGGTTACTTTATCCAGCAGCGGTATTTCGGACTTCATCGTTTGCCCCAAATACGTCTCAAATTCCTTCAAATCTTCACGTACGGGTTGCATTATTTCTTCCGAGGTCATGGATGTCGAGGGATTAAAGTAACGATTGTCGTTTTAATAAATAGCGTGTAAGCACCTCGTTATATCCTTCTTCGATGGCTAAAGGAATAAAGTCAATTGCAAGATCCCCGCATTTAAGCATGAGGTCGTTGATGCCTTTCTCGTAGAATTCTTGGTAGCGCTTTTTAAATTCCGTGGGCAAAATGCGCATTTCTTCGCCTGTTTCCATGTCGATTAACACATAGGGGCGTTGTTCCAATTCAAAATCCGCTTCCAATTGCTTACTGTACAAATGGAAAAGCACCACTTCATGATGCTGATGCTTCAGGTGATTTAGTGCACTTATTAAGGTCTCCTGCGATTCATTCGCCGACCAAAAATCGGTAAACACCATGACCAAGCCACGTTTCGGGATGATTTCAGCAACCTCGTTCAGCACGTGCGCCAAATGGGTATCGGTTCCTTTGGAGGGCACATACTTCTTGAAATATTTTTCCAACTCAGCGAATACAAATCGCTGATGCGCTGGAGAAGCGTGAGAGGCCGTGTGTAGCAAGATGTCTTGGTGAAAAAGGGTAATCCCATAGGCATCGCGTTGCCGTTTTAAGAGTTCCATCAAACTTGCGGCGGAATAGATCGCATGGAGCAATTTATTTTCCTGTTGCTCTGCCGGAAAAAACATGGAAGGCGAGCAATCAATGACCATTTGGCATCGCAGGTTCGTTTCTTCTTCGTACTTTTTGGTGTAGAGCCGGTCGCTTCGTCCATAAAGTTTCCAATCGATATGACGGGTGGATTCACCTGGATTATATATGCGGTGTTCCGCGAATTCTACCGAAAAACCGTGAAACGGACTTTTGTGCATACCCGTGATGAACCCTTCAACCACTTGGCGTGCCAGCAATTCCAAGTTTCCAAACTCCACCAACTTCGTGCGATCCATCAACGATTTTTCACGAAGTTAAGCAAAATTGCTATCTTTAGCCTGCTGAGCAACTATGTTACAGTTTGCAGCGTCTAAAAATTTGTTAAAATCTACGACTATGAAAAAATGGTTTACCCTAAGTGTTTTTGCCGCATTATTCCTTCAGGCACAGGCACAACAAGGCTATGTACTTACCGGCCTTAATCTTATGCAAAACACAGCCACCACGCGCTGCGACACAACGATTAACCTATCGTTTTGGGCGCAAACGGCCGCGAACAATGCGCAGTCCAATTACACCACTTATACCATCGTGGTGGCGGCCTTTAATTTTGCCAACCAAACGACGGCTGTCGATACCGTTGTAATGACTTTAGGATCTTGCCAACTTCCCGTTTATTCCATGTTTCAAGTAGATTGTAACAACGACGGGATCATCGATTCCTCCTTGACCAATGTTCCTGTTCCCTTAATTATTACGGGTTCTGGACAAACCTACACGGGCACCACGCAAAACAATTTTTACAATTTCACGGGAATTGAACCCGGATTGTACACGTTAAGCATCGATCCTTCCTGGTTAGCGGCGCATAATTATACGGTAGGTAATTTTCAGGGCGCTGCATCCCTATCCGCTGGATCAGGAGCCCAAACAGTAATCTTCACGCTGCATTGCGGCAATGGGGGTGGAAACCCGGGACCGATGTGTGTTCAGGGACAGCTGTACTGCGACCAAAACAACGACGGACAATTTAACGGAAATGATACGCCATTGGCTAATGCCCCCGTGGTTGTTAATTATGGTAACGGAAGCATGGTGGTGTATACCAATCAACAAGGGAATTATACGGCCAGCTATAACGGTTCGGTCAATGGGATGGCCATCGTTTCCCTCAATGCTAATTGGATGAACCAACATGGTTATACGGCGAACATGGTGATGGATACGGTCATGAACATGCCTTGCAATGCAGGAGCGGCGCCGCCCATCGTTTCTTTTCCTGTGCATTGCGGTGGCAACAACGGCAACCCAAATTGCTATTCCGGGTTTGTCTTCTGCGATTCGAACAATAACGGTATCATGGATGCAGGGGAACTTCCCTTGGTAAATGCCCCCGTTACCTTGTCGGCTAATCCACAAAACAACATCAATTCGGTCATTGTTTATACCGACACAACGGGACATTTTACGTATTGCGGAGCGTTATCCAATACGAATTTTGTCTTAGCCAACATCAATGCGAACTACTTAACCAGCCATGGTTATACAGCGAATTTCGCATTGGTTACTATCTCCGGAAACCAAACTGCGATGCTTCCGGTGAATTGCGGCGGCGGCGGTGGTGGAAATGCATGTGCAGATTTATGGACCACGGTTACCCCTTGGATTGGTTACTTTCAAAATTCTACGGCATATATCCGGCTAAACTGGGGCAATTACGGCCCTATGCCGTCTGGACCATTTACCATGACGCTTACTTTTCCCGCGGGTGTAACCGTGAATACCGGTTCTATTAACACGGCGGGCTATACGATTGCTGGAAACACCATAACGTGGAATTTATCCAACATGAATAGCGGATATAATGCTAATGACATCATAACGTTTAATGTACCCGGAGGAATTGCGGCCGGAACCCAGCACTACTTTACCAGTACGATAACTCCCAATGGGAATTTCCAAGATTGCCACCAGCAAAACAACGCAGGCAGTTTGTTGCAAATTGTGGGGAATAGCTACGACCCCAATGATAAAAACGTGAACAAAAGCGACTACTACATCAACTCGGTATATACCAGTGAACAAATCGAAGTGGGAATTGTCGATGTTCTTTCCTATACAATCCGTTTTCAAAATACAGGAAATGCACCTGCACAGAATATTGTCGTGGTGGATACCTTGGACCCCTCTTTGGATTGGTCAACCTTCTCCCTGGTGAACAGCTCGCATCCTGTTCAAGTGGTTAACCTTGGAAATGGAATTCTGCATTTTGAGTTTAACGGTATATGGTTGCCCGACTCTACCACGAATGAACCTTTGAGCCACGGGGATTTTACCTACAGAATTCAAGAAAATGCAAACAATGGCTTGAACAGTGAAATCACCAATACTGCCCATATTTTCTTCGACTGGAATCCTGCGATTGTCACCAATACCACGTACAACATCAATACAATTCTTGAGGGTCTTGCAGAACTTGGTAGCCAAGTTAAGCTCTATCCGAACCCTGCAACTTCCTATTTTTCGTTGGACGCGCAAGCTCCTTTCGAATATCAATTGGTGGATTTAAGCGGAAGAACCGTACTCAAGGGATCCGGAAATCCGATGGAAAAAATTGCATTGAATACCCTCTTGAATGGAACCTATTTGCTTGAGGTGCGTGTGGGTAACCAACGGTACACAACCAAACTGTTAAAGCAATAAACGGAGCTATTTCGAAACATGGATTGAAAAGGCCTTCGGGCCTTTTTTTAGTTTCCTCCTTTTTGCTTGGTTTGACTATAACCTGCAGCTAACAAACAATCAAAAACCTTTTGCTTAAAGCTCCCTTGAACAAGGATTTCTCCATCCTTGGCCGATCCTCCTACCCCACATTTTGTCTTGAGCATTTTTCCTAATTCCTTCAAATCCTCCTCGTTACCCACAAACCCTTCCACGAGTGTTACTTCTTTTCCACCGCGTTGTTTTCGATCGATTGACACGTATAATTTCTGTTGGGAGGGCACGAGCGTCTCTGGTTGCTGTGCATTTGATTCTTCGTACTTGAAATTCGGGTTGGTGGAATACACCACATTCACCCGTTGGCTGTTTTTCTTGCTCATGGCTACATATCTGAGGGACTGCCTTCTTGGCCCGTTTTAGGTTTCGTCATTTCCAGTTTACCAAATTTATAGGAAACATTAACATAAAACCGTCGTGTCAACCATTTAAACGAAATATCTTGTTCAATGGTAGGTTGTCGGAGGTAGGCATAAAACCCTTGACGGTTCAACACATCGGTTACTTTGCATCCTACAGTCCAATGTTCGCCCAGCCGTTTGTCTAAGGCCACATCGATGGCTCCACGACGTTGAGCAGTTCCTAGAATGGTAATTCTTGGGGAAATGTAATTTACGTTCAATTGTACGGTAGCGGTTCTTTTCCAAAAATCTGCTGAAGCATTTAATTTTGCATTTCCGTTGAATCCAAAGCGGTTCCAATTAGAGGTTGGCGTAACGTATTGAATGTAATTAACGTTGGTTGAAAAAGTGGACCTCAACCATGAGGTAGGTTTATAGCTCACTACAAACTCGGTACCTGTGCTGTGGGAAGTGTTCAGGTTAATAAAAGTCTGTACCGAGAAATTGTTTGCATTAACCACCCGAATCCGTGAAATCATATCCGTAGTGTGTCGGTAAAACAAGCTCGCGGAAAAGCTGAGTTTTTTGACATCATAACTAAAGCTAAAATCATAGGAATCAATATACTCTGGTTGCAAGTAAGGATTACCTCGTTGAAGGTTTAGGGGGTCGGCATAGGAAGTAAACGGATTCAGGTCAGAGCTTGCCGCACGGGTAATACGCCGGCTATAACTCACGCCCAATTCTGCTCCCGGCTTTAGCACATAACGCACATGGGCTGAAGGAAAAAAGTTCACGTAGTGATTTACGATGCGCGTTGAGTCGGAAATTAAGTTAGGAATTTGATAGGCCTGTTCTAGCCTGATCCCGGCTTGGTATTTTAGCTTGTTGAATTGATGCGCTACAATGCCATATACACTAAAAATCTGTTCGTCGTAATTGTAAAGAAAATTCGATAGAGTATCTTCATGGTATAGCAGGTTAACGGAGTCCATAGTTTCTGAATAAGTGTCCACCACCTGATGCCGAACGATACCTTTAGCGCCAAACTCCGTCCGAAGCGAAATATCTGGCCAGAGGTACACGCCGTCCGTTTGCAGCGTTGTTACCCGTAAAAATTCGTTATTTCTTAGGCGTTGCAACAAGGGTGAGGCCGAGGAAAGCAGATTGGTATCCAAGGAGTAATAGGATTGGTTATAAAAACCTTTAATGGCATCTTGTCCCATGGAATGCGTGGCATCAACGGTAAGAAAACCGCGGTTACTTTTGAAGTTTTGCCTAAAATTCAAGGAAAGTTCGAGGTTTTTTTGATTGCTCGGATCATAGGATTCACGACGCCATATCTTGGTAGGCACCGAATTACCGTGTAAATCCTGCAATTGCCTATAATTCCATAAATCGCCGGTCCGGTCTCTACGACCCAAGGAGCCCGTCGAAGTAAAGGAAATACTGCGGTTGTGTTTCAATGTTACATCAAAGCCCAAACGAAACGTTTGACCGGCGTTGAGATCTGTTCCGGTACGGCGTTGATTGAGGACATTGAGCGTGTCGTTCGGTTGCGTTTGTCGGCTGTTCATAAAGTTGTTGCGGTAGCCATCCAAGTAACGCGCGTTGTAGGAAACAAAGGAATTGAATGCTGCGTTGCGGTAACTCAAGGAAACGTTTTCATCGGCTACATTGCCTCCATTCAGGTAAGCGCTTCCAAGATTGGAAGAAACTAATCCATTAAAACCTTTGAGTTTATTCTTCTTGAGAACGATGTTAATGATTCCCGAACTCCCATCCGGGTCGTATTTCGCGGATGGATTGGTTACAATTTCGATGCGTTCAATCGACCCTGCGGGCAAGGCATCGAGCAGGGTTTTACCATTGGATCCGGTAAGCGAACTGGGTTTTCCATCGATGAGAATATTCACTGAACCTTCCCCACGGAGTAAAATTCTTCCATCCTGATCTAGGTCAATGGAAGGTAAATTCTTTAACACATCGTTGGCTGTTCCTCCACGCAATGTTAAATCCTGTCCAACGTTGTACACCTTTTTATCGATGCCGCTTTTGAGGATGTCTTGTTTCCCTTGCACCACCACCTCATCTACAACGCGTTGGTTGTTGACCAAAAGCGACAGTTCCCCCAGATTAACAATACGAAGTTCCTTGGTGGGTAAAATATCGTTCAATCGAAGGGAATCATAGCCTGAAAAACTGACCACCATGTAAAGGGGAACAAGCGGCAACCCTTCCATGTTGAATTTTCCTTCAACGTCGGTGTATTGACCGAAAGCTAAGGAATTATCTTGGGCTTTGAAAAGTTTAATTTTGGCGTATTCCAGGGGCTTTTTGGTGGTTTGATCCACGATTTTTCCGAGGACAATGCCGTCACCTTGAATTTTCTGAGCCGAAACATACAACGAGAGCAAAGCGAGCGACAGCCCTAAGAAAATTCTCATAGCGCAAAAGTACGAAAAAAGAAATCTTAAGACGTTTTGCGCCCAGTGACCGAAGTGATTATTGCAACAGCCAAAATCCCAAGGATTATTCCCAGAGAAAGCAAATTATGGATATCAAAGAAAGGCGCAGCAACCATTTTGAAACCTATGAACGCCAAAATAATTGACAGTCCAATACTTAAATTTTGGAATTTTTCCAGTGAATTTGCCAACAGAAAAAACAAAGACCGTAATCCTAAAATCGCAAAAATGTTCGATGAGTATAAAATAAAAGGGTCATCCGGAGCAATCGTGAAAATAGCCGGAATGCTGTCAATTGCAAACAATAAATCCGTGGTTTCCACAATAACCAACACCATAAACAAGTGGGTAAAAAACAACTTACCTTTGGTGCGAACCCAAAACTGTTCATGATCATCGGTAGGGGTTACGTTGAAAAACTTCCGAACCAAACGCGCACCCAAGGACTCATTAAAATCTTGTTCCTCCTCTTTTTCTTTTGTTAGCAATGATTTTATCCCCCCGTAGAGTAAAATAATCCCAAAGAAGGTTATTAACACATTAATTTGCGAGAAACCTACTTCTGAATCACTGTGCGGAGGATTTACGAACTTCCAAAAAGGCGGCAAATACGTAAAGTGAATTAACCACGTTCCAGTAAAAATAAAGATCGCGCGCAACACCATCGCTCCAAAAATCCCCCAAAGGAGAATCTTGTGCTGCGCCTTCCCAGCAATGTTAAAAAAATTGAATACTAATAAAAACACAAATAAGTTATCCACCGACAAGGATTGTTCTATCCAATAAGCGGATTGAAACTGGGCGAATTGTTCGAATCCCTGCTCTACATAAATAAATAGGCTGAAAAGCATCGCCGTGCCTACCCAGATACAGGTCCATCGAAGCGCCTTTTTATTGCCCGGTGTTTCTGTGGAAAACTTCACCAAAGAACGTAGGTCGAGCCACATTAATCCTGCAATAAGCACCGCAAATAGCAAATATACCAATTGATTTGAAGCCATCGAACCGCAAAAGTACGTAACAAATCGCATTGCCTCAAGGTAATTTTTGTAAATTAACCGCCCGATGCATTACCATACAAAAGCTTTTGCTGAATTTCTACCCCTTGAACTCTATCAAGTACTTCAATTGCGAAGCGAGGTTTTTGTGGTAGAACAAACCTGTATCTACCAAGATATGGATGGAAAAGACCTGAAGGCCTTGCATGTATTAGGAAAGCAACATGAGGACTTACTTTCCTACGCACGAATCCTTACGGAAGACCAAGCTCAAGGAGAAATCGCTGTTGGGCGCGTTATTGTTGCCCCGTCGCTTCGAGGTACGGGAGAAGGCCACCGCCTTATGGCCTATTGCTTATCGTATGTAGCGGAGCATTTTGCAAATCCTTCCGTTAGGATCTCTGCCCAAGCACATCTCGTAACATTTTATGAAACCCATGGATTCCAATCAACAGGAAAGAATTACTTAGAAGATGGAATTCCCCATTGTGAAATGCTCTATACCCCAATTCAATGATGAAAAATATTCCTTATTTATGCTGTGCCGTGCTCTTGATCACCGCTTGCAAACCTGCTAAGACTGTTAGTGTTCAACCACCGAATGTTTCCTTATTTTCTACGGTATCGTTGAACTTAATGGATACCACCATCGCACCCCAGGACGATTTCTTTGCTTTTTGCAATGGTCAATGGATCAAAACTACGGAAATCCCTAAAAGTGAATCACGGTGGGGAAGTTTCAACGAACTGGAGCGCTCCAACAACGTAAAACTTACCGAAATTTTGGAGGGCTTTGCAGCAAATCCTGGGGTAAAAGGAAGCATGCAGCAGCAGTTGGGTGCTTATTACGTTTCATTCATCCGCATGGCTCAACGAGACTCCCTAGGCTTGGCACCCATTTTACCCCTTTTAAAAGAAATCAGCAGCATAAATCGAAAGGATTTTATTGTCCAACGCATTGCGGCTCAGCATCTTGAGGGAATTGAGAGTTCTTTTAGCTTTGGGATTGGGCAAGATTTAAAAAACAATGCTACCAATATTACCTACATAGGACAAGGAGGATTGGGCTTGCCGAACCGTGATTATTATTTGAAAGAAAATAAAAAAGACGTATTAGAGGCCTACCAAAAGCACGTGGCAAAGTGCTTTGAGCTCCTAGGAAATTCCCCTTTAGAAGCTGGAAAAATGGCCGCAAATGTGGTTGGGTTAGAACTCAAATTGGCCGACTCCATGCTGACTCCTGCGCAAGAACGCATTCCGGAAATGACCTACCACAAACGATCGTTCAAACAAACCTCCGAACTTCTGGGCACTTTCGATTTTCGTTATTACCTATCCTTGCTCGGAGCTACCGTTCCCGATAGCTTAATTGTTTCCCATGAACCCTATTTATTGCGGTTCTCAAGCTTACTGGAAAGCGAACCCTTGGCCGTATGGAAAGACTACTTGCAATGGAAAACACTGAACCATTTTGCCGGTTCCTTGAATCAGGCCATGGTAGACTTGAATTTTGACTTTTATGGAAAAACCTTACGAGGTAAGAAAGAACAAAAACCGTTGAATGAGCAAGCGATTTCAGAAATTACCAACCTGGAAATTGGCGCTTTACTTGGAAAGGCATTTGTGGAAAAACACTTTTCTCCTGCTGCACAAGAACGGGTAAATACTATGGTAGACCATCTTTTAGTGGTATTTCGCCAGCGAATTCAACACCTCGAATGGATGAGCCCTACCACCAAAGAACAAGCGATTACTAAGTTAGATGCGATCGGAAGAAAATTAGGTTTTCCCAATACGTGGGAAGATTTTTCATCCATTGCCTTGGATTCCAATGATTACCTTGGAAATGTCCGAACCGTGGCGCGATATTCCGTAAAAAAGAACTTGGCGGAACTCAATCAACCCGTGGATAAAACCAAATGGGGAATGCCCGCTCATATGGTCAATGCTTACTACCACCCTTTGCTGAATGAGATTGCCTTCCCCGCAGGAATTATGCAGCCCCCCTTTTTTGATGTTTCCGCGGAGGACGCAGTAAATTACGGGCGTATCGGTATGGTCATTGGCCATGAGTTCACCCACGGATTCGATGACATGGGGTCGAAATTCGCGGCTAATGGAAGCTTTACCAATTGGTGGACGGAGGAAGACCGAAAATCCTTTGAGCAACGAACCGCTTTATTAGGAGAAACCTTCGCTTCGTTTTGTCCGATGGAAGGCAATTGCGTGAATGCGGATTTAACCATGGGGGAAAACATTGCCGATTTAGGAGGGCTCACCATGGCGTATCATGCCTACACCCTAACCGACGAGTTTAAAAAGAATGAAAAAAGAGAAGGCTATACCCCGGCTCAACGCTTTTTTATTGCTTACGGACAACTTTGGAAAATCAAATATACCGATGCAGAAATGAAAAACCGCTTAGCGACCGACCCGCATTCACCGGGCATGTACCGCGTTAATGGGCCTTTGAAAAATTGTCCAGAATTCTTTGAAGCCTTTAAGGTCCCGGAAGGAAAGAGCATGCGCAATAAAGCTGGAAAACTGGCTAAAATCTGGTAAGATTCGTCGATTTAGCCGGGGTTAATCGGCCAAATCAAAAGCCTCATAGGATTTATCCTTGAAGAGTTGTCGAGCTTTTTGAACCACCTCGTTAAGGTCGTTGAAAATTTGATACGACTCACTGTATCCAAAAAGGTCTTGCGCAATATTGGACTTTAACCGTGTTCGAATGGCGTTTCCACTTATCTCGTAATCTTTCTCGTTGAAAACGAGTTTCGCATCGGCTTTGGCTACATACATGAAAAAATCATCCATACGTGTTTTGTCCATCGTAAAATCCGAAATAAATTTCTTCACATCCGGATACCGTTTTTTAAGTTCCTCGCGATGCGCATTAACATATTCTATGCTGTAAGAGTTTACATGCCCTCCTCGAATGAGGCTGCTATAATAATCCGTAACGTCGGTAGTATCGAGCGGAACAAATACATCGGGCATAATTCCTCCTCCTCCATACACCAAGCGCTTCTTCACTTTGGTATAAAACTTCAGGGAATCCGGCAGTTTAATGGAGTCCGCGTGCTGAAATTCGCCATTCAAATAGCGCTGTGTTAGGTCTTTGCGGTAGGTTTCGACGTCTTGATACGGTTTTTGGATGAATCGTCCGGTAGGTGTATAGTAGCGTGCAATGGTAATACGCAACTCGCTCCCATCGGAAAGTGGCGTAGGGCGTTGTACGAGTCCTTTCCCAAAAGTTCTTCGCCCCACAATAAGACCTCGGTCCCAATCTTGAATAGCCCCGGATACAATTTCGCTGGCCGAGGCAGCATATTCATCCGTTAACACAATAAGGCCTCCGTTTTCCCAAAGTCCTTTTTTTTCCGCAAACAAATTGGATCTTGGTTGCGCTCTCCCGACAGAATACACGAGCAATTTATCGTCAGAAATGAACTCATCCAACACTCCTCGGGCAGCATCTAACAATCCTCCACCGTTCCCTTGAAGGTCAAAAATCAGATTTTTCATACCCTGCTTTTTAAGCGACCTTAAGGCTTCTTGAACTTCCTCCACGGTTGTT